>JAKADD010000004.1 GCA_021820825.1 Bacillota bacterium | reverse complement strand
GCAGACTACAATCTCTCGTATCTGTATATCACCCATGATCTGGCGTCAGCGCGTTACTTCGGCGATCGCATCATGGTCATGTATGGCGGCAAGATTATGGAATCCGCCAACTCCAGTGAACTGTTGCGCAGGCCCGCACATCCGTACACGCGCCTGCTGCTGGCGGCAACGCCGGGCAACCCCGTGCGCCAGGCGCTGCCAGAAACAAGCAACGCCGCCCCCGACCTGCTGGAGGGACGCAAAGGCTGCCCATTTGCAGACCGTTGTCCGCTTGTCACGGAAATCTGTCGGGAAACCGAGCCGCAACTGCTCGACATCGACACCGCACACTCCGTGGCCTGTCATCACGCCATCGTTTAATTCGCAGGTGTCCGAAGCGATCTGAACAGACTAAGCACTGGCACGGGAAGGGAGCGATCGGCGATTGGCAAACATCAGGGATGTTGCGAAACAGGCGGGCGTTTCTGTGACTGCCGTATCGCGGGCGCTGAACAACTATCCAGACATCAGCGCAGAAACAAAATCACGCATTCTGAAAGTCGTTGAAGAGCTCCGCTATTATCCAAAGGCATCCGCACGCCATCTTGTCACGAACAAATCGAACACGATCGGTGTGTTTTACCCAATTTTCGACGGAGCGGGCCTGAGGCAGCCATACATTGGCCATATTCTTAATGAATTCAAAACATGGGTTGGTCAGCAAGGGTACGACCTTTTGCTGTTCGGCAATACTCAGTCTCCCTTTGATCGCTTCAATTTTCTCGACCGCGTCAAGTATCGGGACGTTGACGGAGTCCTGCTGCTCGGTTCGCCTGACGAGGCCATCAATCAGTTGGCGGAAGCCAGCGTACCTCTTGTCGGGGTCGACCACTCGGCGCAGGGAACGCGTTGCGGTTCCGTCACGTCAGACAATCGCAGAGCCGTCTACGATCTCGTAAAAGTGCTTTTTGACAATGGCTATCGTCGCCTCGGATTCGCGCATGGACCGCTGGAACTGCCGGTGGCCATGGAACGCCTCCAGGGGTTTTACGGAGGCATGGCAGCCGTCGGAATCACTCCCCGTACGGATTGGATTGTGAATGGCACGTTCACCATGGAAGGCGGTCAGCGGGCAGGGAACGAGATCCTCCAATGCAGCGAGCGACCGGACGTCCTGATTTGCGCCTCCGATATCTCGGCGATTGGCGTGATGCAGTCCTTGCACCGGGCGGGTGTGGCGGTGCCCGCGGAAATCAGCGTGGTCGGGTTTGACGATATCGACGCTGCATCGTACGTCTATCCACAACTGACCACCATTCGTCAAAATAAAGAAGAGATCGGCCGCAAAGCGGCGCAGATCATGCTGGAGCTCATCAACAGCGAAACCCTCAACACACCGATGCATTACGTGTTGCCCACCGATCTTGTCGTACGCCAAAGCACCAGACCGTTACACTTGCCATAAAAGCAAGGCAATAGACGAAAGAGGGGACCCATGTGGCAATGACACCGGATTTTGACTCGACATTTTACAGTGCCTTTCCAAATCGGTTTGTATGGGGCGTCGCATCTGCAGCCTATCAGATTGAAGGCGCGGCGCAGGAGGATGGGCGCGGACCCTCGATTTGGGATACATTCAGCCATACGCCCGGAAAAGTGCTGGGCGACGCCACAGGCGATGTCGCCTGCGACCATTACCATCGCTATCCAGAGGACATCGCACTGATGAAGAGCCTTGGGCTGAAGCATTACCGTCTGTCATTCTCCTGGCCCAGACTGTTTCCCGATGGACAGGGCCGCCTCAACCAAAAGGGCGTCGACTTCTACGACCGCCTGATCGAAGCGCTGCTTGCCCAGGATCTCGCGCCCTTTGTCACCCTGTATCACTGGGATCTTCCCGCCGCTTTGCAGGAGCGCGGCGGGTGGACGAATCGCGACACGGCCTATCGCTTTGAAGAGTACGCCGCAGTGGTGTTTGCCCACTTCAAGGAACGGATCAAAGGCTACATCACGCACAATGAACCGTGGTGCGCGGCATTTCTCGGCCACATGAACGGAGAGCACGCGCCAGGGCTGCACGATCAGGCTGCGATGCTCGACGCAGGGCATCATCTCCTGCTGTCGCACGGACTCGCGGTCAAAGAATACCGACGCCAGAACCTGACCGGGCAAATCGGCGTCACATTAAACCTGACCCCGGTCTACGCCGCCACGGACAGCGTTCAGGACATGGCGGCGGCAGCCCGTCAGGATGTGTTCAGCAACACCTGGTTTCTGGACCCCGTGCTGCGTGGAACCTATCCGGACAAATTTGCCGATGTGTTCGGTTCCTATCCGCAGGCGATGAGAGAGGGGGACCTGGCCATTATCAGTGAACCCACCGATTTTCTTGGCGTCAACTTTTACTCTTACGCGGTGGTCGCGCACGAGGAAGGGGCTGGAATGCTGAACCTGCAGCATGTCACACCGCAGGATCGGGTAACCGACATGGGGTGGCCGGTTTCCGCGCCGACACTCACCGATCTGCTCGTCAGACTCACAAAAGACTATGGTCCATTGCCTCTGTATGTAACGGAAAATGGTGCGGCCTACGCGGACCAACTCAAACCGGACGGCGTTTGCGATGAGGAGCGCATCCAGTACCTGCGCGATCACTTCCTGGCCATGGCGGATGCGCTTCGTCAGGGCGTCGATCTGCGCGGCTACTATCTGTGGACTTTGCTGGACAACTTCGAGTGGGCGTATGGCTATAGCAAGCGGTTTGGGATCGTGCATGTGGACTACGAAACACAAAAACGCACGCCCAAGGACAGCGCGCTCTGGTATGCCTCTATGTTGAATGCGTTTCAGACCGTCGCCACCGTATAGCGACTTATCTGCAAACGCAGAGCGCCCCCGACCGCGCGGTTCGGGGGCGCTCTGCACACAATCCAATCCTGGCTAACTCAGAATTGCTTGACCACAAGCGGGATCTGACCGCGATGATGTGTGGTGTGCGCGATGGTGTAAACAATCAGCTGGCGGCGGTTAAGATCCCCAATCCGCAACGTTAACCCTGGTTTAACGAGATCGGCTTCCGTGAGCTGATCCAGAACTGTCTCACTGTAGGCGAGCACATCGCGCCATGCCTGACGAATCACCGCCACGTTCCAGTGAGTCGCCTTAAAAGGAGCGCCAGCGTCAGTATCGATGGTTTCTCCTGCAATCGCTGCCATAAAACGCTTCTCCACGCGCGTCACATGATCGATAATCGAAGCGATGTTGTTGAAGTTATCCTGCGGCCGAAGCAGCCACTCTTCTTCGGTCAAAGAGTCCGTCAGGTCGTCAATACTCCCATGAATCGATTTCAACAGTGCGAAATAATCCGCTGCCTCTGCTATCACCGTGTGCGTCCCCCTCTGCAAATTCCCCAGCCGTCAGCGGCTTTTCATCAGTAAATCGATCGCTTCCTGCAACACTTTTTCCGCTGACTGTCCCGTCGTCACTTCCTCGCGAATACAGCGCTCCATGTTTTCCCCGACGACATACATGATCACACGATCGACTGCCGACCTGATCGCCGACAACTGATTGACCACATCCTTGCATGCCTTTTCTTGCTCCATCATGCCAAGTACGCCGCGAACCTGTCCTTCGATCCTGCGCAGTCGATTCTTGACTTGGTCATTGTAATCGATCCCATCCTGGTTCATTCGCAGCGACCCCCTCCAGCGCCTCCCATGCGCAATTACAATCACTGCTCAAATCGCGGCTACTTAACCTGCGTTCCCGTCCACTGACTGATGCCGCCTGACACGTTTACGATCTTCTGATACCCGTGTTTCTTCAATTGCCTGGCGGCCATCATGCTCCTTGAGCCACTGCGGCACATCAGCACAACTTCCGCCTCTTTCGGAAGTTCACCCAACCTGCTTGTGATCTGACCCAGAGGAACATTGCGAAACCCGGGAACGTGTCCACCTTTATATTCCGCCGGCTCCCTGACGTCGATAAAATGAGTTCCACTGGTTTTTTTGTTTGCCAACTTCTCCTGCAATTCTGCTGCCTTGATCGAAATAATTCCCTTCGCCGGGAGCATTCGATACACCAAGTATACCAGAACCACCACCAGCAGCACTGACACAATTGTATTTCCCACACCAGCCACTCCCCTCTCAAGTCACCCATTTCAAAATAAACGCAACGCAGACAAATTCACATAGATCATATAAAAAGCGACGATCACAATAATCCCTGAAAACACAATCTGCAGCGTGCGCCGTTTCCGAGACAGCCTGGTGGCTACGGCGGCGCCTGCTATACCACCCACAATCCCGCCCGCGACATAGAGAATCACGATAAACCAGTCAACGAGACCGGACAGCGCATAGGACACTGCTGTCGTCAGTCCAAATGCACCCACTGAAAAGAGGGAGGTGCCAATGGCGTCGATCATCACCATTCCGGTCGAAAAAACCAGTCCAGGAACGATCAGAAATCCGCCGCCGATGCCAAAAAATCCCGAAACCAGGCCGGTCAGCAAACCCGCAGGGATGACGCGCTCCAGTTTCATGCGCAGTTCGCCCGCACCGGCAGAGGTTTGCTTATCCCTGCGCAACATGACAACCGCAATCACCAGCATGAGTATGGCGAAGAGAAACAAAATTTCCTTGTCGTTTACTGTCTTCCCAAAAATCGAACCGACATACGCGCCAATCGCCCCAGGAATGGCGAACCAGATCGCCGCCCTCCACCTGATGTGACCAGTCCGCCAATGGGGAACCATGTTTATAAAGGCATTGACCGAGACTGCCAGCGCTGTACTCCCGATCACAACATGCGGATCCCGGATGCCAACGAGATACAGCAACAGAGGCACCGCCATGATAGAGCCGCCGCCGCCGATCAGGCCAAGCGTAAAACCAACGATTCCACCCGATACGACTGACAGAACGATCTGCAATTCAGTAAGATGAACGACCACTTGTTGTCAACCCCCAGAAGCCAATTCCATGCCTGGCGCCGCCTCAACAGGAAACAACAGTTGACGCGCGCCCCTGCAGTAGAGACTGTGTTCCTATCTCACTTGAATCAGCCACTGAATTCCTGACGCCGCGAGAAAAACCACTCCTCCCAGGAGCAGCAATTTTTGAGAAGGTCAGAGCGAGTTCCACATCCGTTTCATCGTCGCCCACTCCCCTCAAACAATCACATACGATACCCTGTATGGTATATAGATTGAACATACAAGTCAAGTAAAACCCACTGGCTCTTCAATTTTCATACACCATGAGTAAATCGAGAAATTCTTTCACGGCGAATTTTGGATAGCGCTCCGCTCTCTTTATGATCTGCAACAGACGCACGATTTGAAACTGTTCAATCGGCACCTCAACCAGTCGCCCCGACTGGCACTCCTCCAGCACCGTCAACCGCGACAGAAACGCAATGCCAAGTTCCGCCTGAATCGCGGACTTGATAGCCTGTGTGCTGCCCAATTCCATGACAAACGCGAGTGACGACAACGCGCCAATCTGTTCCAGTGCGCGCTCAGTCATCTGCCTGGTTCCAGATCCTTCTTCCCGGCATAAAAATGATTCTTCCGCCAACTCTGCAATTCCGATACGGTCTCTTTTGGCGAATGGATGTTCAGGCGAACACACCAGAATCAGTTCATCCGCCGTCCACTGGGTCACCGTGATCTCTGCGGACGGCTCGATCATTCCCTCCACCAGCCCGATGTCAATGCGGTGACGCAACAGGTCATCGATGACTTCTGTCGTATTTGAAATGCGCATCCGGATTTCAGAATGGGGATGATGCTTTCGAAAGGCGCCGAGTATTCTCGGCAACACATATTCGCCAATAGAAAGAGTGGCGCCCACACATAGACCGCCGCTGTGGCTGCGCAGGCGCAGCGATTCTTCCTTGGCGCGCGCATGGCAGCTGAGCAGATCGCAGGTATAGGGATAGAGCGCCTGCCCCAGATCAGTCAATGTGAGCCCAGATGCGCTGCGGTCAAACAACAGACCGCCAAACTCCTCCTCCAGCGCCTGCAGGTGCCGGCTCACAGTAGACTGCGTCATGTGCAGCGCTTGTGCGGCCTTGGTAGCGCTTCCGTGCTCGACAACAACCTGAAATACCTCGTAGCTCTCCAGATGCATACTTTTTGTTCCTCCACCGCCGCTGTAACCTTACATTGTTCACTATACACCATCTGCGGCTCAGGACATGGTCAGGGGTGCGCCCAGAACTTTGGGGCCTTTCGGAACAAAGTCGTTCAAATGCGGCTCAAGCGTAATCCCGACATAATGAAATGCCAGATCAGTCGGCACCATCGCTGACAGTGCGCCGGTGCCATTGCCACTGACCGTTATCATCCCGGCCAGAATTCGTTCGTTCGCGCCGCTGATAAGCCAGACGTTGTAACATTGACTGCTGGGCAACGGACGCAGTCCATGAACTGTGACGACAATCTCCCGTCCTTTCTGTGTGCTGAGCAATACAACGTTGCCGTACGCCAGCGGCGCATCGACAGTCGACCGCATGGAGACGGCGGCCAAAACCTGCGTTACCGCCACTGTTGCTCCGGGTCGCAGCCATCCACCAGCAAAGAAAGAACCCAGGACGAACCCAACCAACAGCGTCGCCACAGAGACCGTGTAGACAGACTGTCGAAAGGGTGTCTGTTTTTTGCAGGCAGTGTGTGTGCGCAAAAGATTGCCTGCATCCGTTCGACCGGCCGCTTCTGCAGTGTGGCCGGGCTCGCTCTCTTCCACTCTTTGCGGCTGGTTTCCCAGCACCTCCGCCAACACCCTGTCTTTGATGGCGGCCGCCCACTCCACATCCATCTGTTCCGGTTCTTCATAGGCCAGCAGGTCGTGGGTTGGCCACAACAGGCCAAGATTCTTCTGGCAGTCAGCGCACCCGCTCAGATGGCTCTCAAACGAATGCATCGCCGCGCCGTCCAGTTCTCCTAACAGGTAGGATTCCAGGGAATCACAACGAACTTTGCCCTGACTGTTCATCCCCGCACCTCCGGTCGCCAATCCGCCAGTCGAAGCCGCATATGCTTGAGTCCCATGTGAAGCCGTGTCTTCACGGTGCCGAGCGGCGCATTCAGTTCCTCTGCAATTTCACTGAGCGTCTTGCCTTCAAAATACGCGAGGTTCAGCACAACCTGCTCCTCCTGACGCAGAGCGGACAGCGCCCGCATCAGGTCCGTATGCAACAGTCTGCTGTCAAAAGCGTATTCCTGGCCCGCAGTTGCAACTGCATCGACGCCCTGATCGCCCCCGTATCCCACCATTTCGATTCGCGAATCGCGTTTACGCGCATGATCAATCGCAATGCGGCGCGCCACTATGCATATCCAGTGCGAAAAGATGCCCGCGTCCGGGGTGAAGGCGTTGGTGGTCCAAATACGCATGAATACATCCTGCACAACCTCTTCGATGCCCTGACGATCACTGATAAATCGTCGCGCAATGGCGGCGATCCGGGCGCCATAGCGATCATAGAGCTGGCTCAAAGCGTACGCCTCGCCCAGCTTGGTGCGCGCGTACAGTTCTTCGTCGGACAAGTGGCTGTCCCCTTTGCCAGGCCTGACCCCAAAATCGTGCGCAAGGGGTCCGCCGATCAATGGTTATTGCCCGTATTATATCTTAGATAACGAATAAAGAGACAAAACGGTTTTCCAAACCGGAAAACGGATAACTCATCTCTACCCAGGACATCATAATCCCGTCCTCATCGTATGAGCGTCCGCAATCCAGACGAGGCAAGGAGTCAGTCATGCGTACTCTACAGCGCGGCGGCCACAAAACGCACAAAGACATGTCGGCTGTACAGCTCGCCTTCATCGGTGTGGGCGGCATCATCGGCGCCGGCTTTTTTTTAGGCTCCGGGGTTCCCATTCAGGCCGCCGGCCCAGCGGTGCTGGTTGCCTTTCTGCTCGGCGGACTGGCGACTGCACAGGTTGTGGGAGCGCTTACAACGATGGCGACGAACCACCCCGCCGCAGGATCATTCAAAGCATACGCCAACCTGTATATCGGCCCATTTGCAGGGTTTTTGCAAGGGTGGGTTTATTATGTGGCGAGCATCCTCACCATCTCCAGCGAAGCTGTCGCCATGTCGATTTTTACCCATCTATGGATTCCAGACGTGCCCACCTGGATCACGGCAACCGCATACGCCCTGATCATTCTCGCAATCAACGCGTTTGGAGTCAGCGGATTCGACCGCGTGGAATCCCTTATGAGCGCGGTAAAAATCGCCGCTCTCGCTGGTCTTGTCATATTTTTTGCCTTGCAATTGCCGGGCCGCTCTTCTGGCGCTGCGCATAGTTTCACTCAGAGTGGTTTCTTTGCGCACGGTTTTTCCGGTCTGTTGCAGGCGATGCTGATTGTCATCTTCGCCTACGCCGGCATCGGGGTCTTTGGAACGGCTGCAGTTCATGTGAAAAATCCCCGAACAATTGATCGCAGCGCATGGCTGACCATGCTGACACTCGTAATTCTGTACACCCTTGCGATCGGATTGCTGCTGTTGATTGAACCCTGGCAAAACGTCAATACCACGGAAAGCCCCTTTGTGCTCACACTCGCGCGCAGCGGCGCGCCGTTTTTGGCTCCGCTTTTCAATGCGGTAATTCTGATCGCTTCATTCAGCGTGATGGCGGGCGCCGTGTACTCGGCCAATGAGATACTCGTCAGCCTCGGAAAGGAACGCGAGGCGCCTTCATTCGTCGCCTATACCGCCGGCCCCAGGCAGACACAGTTTGGCGCGCTGGCTGTCACCGCCGGCTGTGTGGCGCTGACCATTGCAGTCTCTTACATCCTGCCCGCCAATGTGTACAATTTCCTGATCAGCGCCTCCAGTTTTTGCAATCTGTTCATGTATATGCTGATTCTATGGAGTTTCCTGAAATGGCGCGCCTCAGGCGCCGCCGCGAAAACATCGTCACTCGCATTCGGCCAGCCGATCACAACATACGCAACCATGATATTTTTTCTCGTACTGTCCGCGTACGCGCTGTGGCGACCCGACCAGCGCATCGGTTTCTACGCGTTTCTGGCGATCAACGCGATTTTCTCGGGCGCTTACCTGCTCTTTAAACGAAATCGCGCGACAAGGCTGCAGACGTGACATCCTCCCGTGCTTCGCGAAGTCGGTCATGCAGACCCCGTTTACCAGTTTGTTGCGCTTGCAAATTACGGAATGTGATGATCAGTTCATCGTGGCGCCGTCTAATATCCACAATTTTGATTTCTGATGATTCCATGCGAGTACGAAATTGCCGCAAGAGGGATGGCCACTCCGGGAGATCCGCGCGAGACAAGACAACTGTTTCAAAATCGCCCACCAATCGCACGCACCTCACCTCTGGAGTTATATAATCTGACATTAAAATCAGAATACACCCTAGTCGGGTTCGAAGTCAATAGGTGATGTCATATTCCATGACATCACCTATTGTTCGTCATTCGCAAATCAGTCGACGCATGTCGCAACCGTTTTCTTTCCCATTTCAAATTTCCCGCGCTTCCACTTCGCTTGCGCCTAGTCAGCAGCTGCGACCGCCTGGATTACATCCGCATAAATATCGTCTGGATGTTCGAGCCCGACGGCCAGTCGCACCGTTCCTTCCGTAATCCCCATGCTCATACGCTCTTCCTCCGTCTGGTTCCGGTGCGACGCAATCAACGGGTAAAGGCAGAGGGTGTAGACATCACCAACAGTCGTCGCCGGCCTCACCACCTTGAGCGCTTTTAGAAAGCGATACGCTTCCCGCCGCTCACCGCGGAGTTCCAGCGTCACAACCGCACCGCCAAGCTGCGCGGGCAACAGACGTTTGGCCGTTTCGACAGTGGGGTGGCTCGCCAGAAACGGATGGTACACCGCACGCAGTCGACCGCTGTCCTCCAGTCGCGTCGCCAACTGCCACGCATTTGCACACTGCCGTTCAAAACGAACCGCGAGTGTCTGCAAACCCCTGTGAATCAGCCACGCTTCAAACGGACCCAGAATGCCGCCGCGCAGTTTGATATATTGATGAAGTATGTCATAATACTTGACATCGCCCGCGGCCACAATGCCGCCCATCGCATCGCCGTGTCCACCCAGATACTTCGTAGCGCTGTGCACCACCAGATCTGCTCCATAGGAGAGCGGCCGCGCCATAAGCGGCGTTGTAAACGTGCTGTCCACAATCACCTGGCAAGAAAAATCGTGCGCCATCTTGACGAGAACGGGCGCGTCGACGACTTTGAGCAACGGATTGGACACCGTTTCAAACAGCAGCGCTTTGGGCCGATGCTGTTTAAACGCAGCCGCAACCGCCTGCAGATCCGTGAGATCGACAACCACGGACAATACGCCATACTGCGCCCATACCTTGCCGACCAGATTGAGCGACGCCCCATAAAGATCCCGGCTAAGCAGCACTGTGTCGCCCGCGCGAAGCCCTGTCGCGAACAGCGCCGCGTCGATGGCCGCCATTCCCGATCCGGTGGCAATCACGGCAGCGGCCTGTTCCAACTGCTTCATGGCGTCTGTCAAACCTTCGACAGTTGGATTTCCGTGCCGGGCATAGGAGTACCCTGGAACGCGTTCGGCCATGATGTCATCCAACTGTTCAGGAGAATCTGCTATGAAACTGGTGCTGGGATATATGCTGAGCGCAGTGGGCTGCAGATTCCTGCGCGGATTTCCCGCATGCACCAACAGCGTCTGAATGTCAAGGTCACTGTCAAATGGTTCTTCGTTCAAGCGCGGATTCCCCTTCCTTGGCGTACACGAATAAATCTCCATCAGGATGTGGCTGCCAGCCACATCCGCCGATCATGCCGGTCTCGTCCTGGGAGACAGGCAGCTTGCTTTAAGTTACGGATGACTTTAGCATATTCGTCTAACTGCCGCAAGAAACTATGATGACCGTGTTTTTTCTTGCAAGCCGGAACGCCAGCATGGCTGCTGTAAAACGCCTGGTTTCAGCCAAACCCCTGGGTCAGCGGCGCGCTGCCAGCGCCGGCAGTTGTGCGTACGTTTCATAGTGCCTGCCAATCGCTTCAGGCGCATGCGCATCGGAACCGAACACGCAGGGAACTCCCATGGCCCAGGCGGCGACCACATCTTCCATGGGTGGATACATGGTTCCGCAAGATGACAGCGTCAACCCTGCAGTATTGACATCAAGCGCCAGCCCATTTTTGAGCAGCAGCGAAAAAATACGCTCCAGGTGTTGCGAACGCAACAGCGGATCATAAGCTGGCAGATCGCGGCGAAATTTGTCAATCAGCGTCGCGTGGCCAAGCCGAGCTGGAACAGGAAACAGCTTTGCCAACTGAATCGCCTGCTCCTGATGCTCAAAATAGATTTCGAGCAGGCGTTCCATCGAGCCATAGTAAGCGAGCAGACCCGCGGTCATGTCCTGCGCTGTCAGATCGATGCAGCGCATCCCGCCGATTCCCGGCAGAAAGTGCACGGAGATGATCACCTCGTCTATGGCTGGTACGGACTGCTCAAACAGACTCCAGGTAAACTGTTCGTTATTATAGAGAAAGTCAACCTCCAGGCCCACTCGCACATCGATCTGGTCTGCAAACAATTCCTTTGCAGCCTTCGCATCGCTTAGATATTGCGCGAGATCCACGTGGGGCATGGCCAGCGTGCGCTGAACCGCCTGATCTTCGAGCCAACCGTCCGGCAATGGCGGATGTTCTGTCAGGGTGATCCGCTCAAAACCGAGTTCCAGCGCGCGAACGATATAATCCGCCATAGCCGCGTCGCTGCCATGATGACAGTAAGGTCCATGGGTGTGACCATCCCACTTCAGAATGTCGCCAGTTGGCATTGCTTTCAATCCATCACTTCCTGACTGGCACTTCGGCAACAAGTACCTCGATGCCGAGTTGCTCCAATTTATGCCGCATGGACGAATGGATCCCCGTATCGGTGATCAACGTGTCCATGAGACGCACCGGCCCAACCACAGCAAACGCCCGCACGCCCATCTTGCTTGAATCTGCCAGGACAGCCACTTGACTCGCGCATTGCAGCATGACCCTGCGCATCTGCACTTCACCGTCGTGGAAATCCGTAATTCCCGTGTCAAGCGCGACGCCGCCGGCAGAAATGAATGCGCGTTTAACATGAAACTGCCGCAAAGCCGCCTCCGCAAGATAGCCCGCGAGATACGGCTCATCTTCCTGCAACTCGCCTCCCGTGACGATCACCCGGGCGTCGCTCGTCTGTCTGAGCAGCAGTGCGGCTTTAATGGACGGAGTGATCACGGTCAGGCGGCGTTTACTGCGCAACGCATCGCAAAACAGCAGCGCGGTCGTACCGACATCGATCGCGATGGTGTCTCCGTCCTGCACAAGTTCCGCAGCGCGTTGTCCGATGGCGCGCTTCTCTTCGATCCGGATTGTCTCGCGCTCCTGAAACAGTTTTTCCCCAGTATCCTGACGCGCATCGACCGCGCCGCCATGCACGCGTCGAACCAGCCCCTGCTGTTCCAGCGCCAGAAGATCGCGCCTGATCGTCTCACCCGACACGTCCAGAAGCTCAGCCAAGTCCACCACGCGAATTGTTGATTCAGTCACCACTCTCTCCAGAATCATTCTCTGTCGCTCAATCGCCAACACGCCGCATCACATCCCGAGTCAGAACATACGCTCCCGTCAACAGCATTGCCCGCGCATTCGTACACACTGTCGATTCGCGCGCTCATCACAGACGCTCGTCATAGAGTTGCACAAAGACGCACTCCCCCGGTTGATACATCGCCTTTCCGCCGGCGATATCCGCTGTCAGGACCGTTTCGTCAGGCATGCGCACACGAACCCGCACAGCATTGCCGAGAAACATGCTGAACAGCACTTCTCCTTTCGGTTCTTGACCAGTCAGCGGCGTCGCCAGCAACCTGACTGCTTCTGGACGCACATAGATGTGGGTTGTTCCGGAAGCGAGTTCGCGCTGCTCTGCTGCCGTAAGCATCCAGGGAAACGCGTAGTCGCCCCAGCGCACATCACTTGATCCGTCGCCCGTGGCCCTGACCGGAATGGGTGTGGCCACACCGACGAAGGTGGAGACAAACGGGGTTTGTGGAGAATGGTAGACTTCTTCGGGTGTGCCGATCTGTTCGATCTGGCCGGATTCCATGACGATCACCCGGTCGGCGAGCGACAGCGCCTCTTCCTGATCGTGAGTTACCATCACCGCCGTGACATGCAGTCTTTGCTGTACGTCTTTCAACATCTCGCGCAAACTGACCCTGACCTTTGCATCGAGCGCCGAGAGCGGTTCATCCAGCAACAGCAAAGGCGGGTTAAACGCGAGGGCGCGAGCCAGCGCCACTCGCTGTCGTTCGCCGCCGCTCATCTGTTCCGGATAATAGTTTTTGCGGTGACTCAATTGTGTGATCTCAAGCAATTCATCAACCCGGTGGGCGATATCCCATTTGCTCCATCGGCGCACCTTCAGCGAAAAGGCGATATTGTCTCCCGCGGTCAGATGCGGGAAGAGCGCATAGGACTGGAACACCACGCCGATCTGCCGATCCTTGGGCCGCGCCGTCGTAACATTTCGATCCCCAATATACACTGCTCCCGAAGTCGGCGGAAGCAGTCCGGCGACCATGCGCAGCACAGTCGTTTTACCGGAACCGCTTGGACCAAGCAGGGCAATGAACTCGCCCGCGGCCACTTCTGCGGAAAAATCCTGCACTGCGGTATGTCCGCGAAACTGCTTAGTCAAATTGCGGACGGATAACATCACGACGCCTCCTTGCTTGCGGTAACAGCATCCATCCGCCTGCGTTTTCCTGAAGCTGCCGCCAGCGCCGCCACAACGCCCGCCACGGCCAGAAACAGTGTAACCACTGCCATTGCCGATCCCTCCAGCGGGTTATTGGTAAACGTGATCAGCAGGTAGAGCGGAAGCGTGACGTATGATCCACCAGTGGTCAACTGGGTGATTGTGAACTCTCCAATGGAAATGGTGAACACTAACAGACTGCCATTGATGATTCCAGAACGCAACAGGGGCAACTGAATCCGGATAAACGCCTGTACATCGCTTGCGCCAAGCGTCTGGGCGGCTTCGTGCACCGCGCGAGCGTCGGCGTGGCGCAGTCGATTCAAAAACACCTGCACATAAAACGGCATGCCGAGCAGCGCAAACGCAAACGGCAGCAGATAGGGAGTGCCGACAAGATTCAGCAGACCGGAAGAAAAAAACTGCACGTAGGCCAACGCGAGGACCACCGCCGGCACGACAAAAGGCACAAAACTCACGGCTTCGATGACGCGCAGAAGTTTTGGCGCATACAGGTAGGCATGCCAGACGGGCGGTGTGAAAATCACAATCGAGAGCAGAACGGCAGCCCCCGCGAGCCACAGTGAATTGAACAGGCTCAAAGCAAAGGAGGGATCGGAAAACAGCGTCGCGAAACTGGCAAATGACAGCGCGCCGCTGCCGCCCACAAGCGTAAACTGGATCAGACCGACAAAGGGCAACAATACCTGCAGGAGAAACAGCGCAATGAAGACCCGATAGAGCCATTTCTCAAACAATCGGCAGCCCCCCCTTCACGTTTGCGCGGCGCTTGGCGCGCAGGCGAACGGACATCGCAAACACCCACAGTGACGCGCCCAACACAACCATTTCTTCGACTGCCAGGGCATTCCCCAAACCGACGTTCAGCGATACATTGCCATCGATCAGATAGCCGATCTGAATCGGAATGAGGTTGATCGAGCCGCCCGCGATGGCGTATGCCGTCACATAGGCGGAGAACGCATTGGCAAACAGCAACGCGAATGTACCGAGCAGAGACGGCGCAAGGATTGGCAACAGCACGCGCCAGAGGTAGCCGGGCACTCCACAACCCAGAGAGAGCGCCGCCCCTTCAAGATCATCCGGGATGGAACTGAACGCCGGCAGTGATACGAGCAGTGCAAGCGGCACCTGAAACGCCGAGTAAACCAGAATCAGTCCCGCCGAAGAGGACAAGTTAAATCCCATTTGTGAGAGGTTGATGTGCAAAAAGGTCTGAAGCGCGTTGGTCACAAGCCCCGACGCGCCCAGTGTCACCATAAAAGCCACAGCAAGCGGCAATCCGGCAAAGTTGGCAAGAACGCCGGAAAGGGCAGAGAGGGTCGTCGTGAGCCACCGCCATCTGGTTCGCCAGAGTGAAAGGGCCACCAATCCGCCGCCGGCAAGACCCGCCAGACCGCTCCAGAACGCCACCTTCAGCGTCGTCAAAAAGGCGTTCAAATACTGACCGGACAGACTCTGCGCATAAAATTCGCCCGTGATTCCGCGCGCCCAGACACTCGAAAAGATGACGCCGACGATCGGAACCAGCGCGAACAGTGCAAGAAACGCCAGCAGCGGTCCATAAACTAAGATCAGGCTTGTTTTACGCACGTTGCGCCAGTTCCTCCCCTGCGCCTATTGGCCGAGCACCTGCGGACCCCAGCCGTTCAGTATCGCACTTTGCGCCTTGCTGAGATTACCTGATAAAAAGTGCACACTTTTCCGATTGAGAGGAGGCAACTGCACACTCTTCGGCAACTTCAGATAGGGAAGGCGAACCGGATACGCCCCGCCTTCGGCGTACGAGATCTGGCCCGCATTGGAGAACAGATAGGTGTTCAGCAGGCGCGCCGCATACGGATGCGGAGCGTATTTGTTGACCACCTCGACATAAGGCCCGGCAACGGCTCCGTCTGACGGCACGACCACTTTGATGGGCGGCTTCCCGGCGAATTGCTTTTGGTCGCCCTCTGCGAGATAGTTCCAGGTGATGCCGATATCGATCTGACCGGTCTGCATGGCCGCAGTACTATAATTCGCGCCCGTCCAGTTGCCGATCTTCTTTAGTTTCGCGAAGAATTTGAGCCCCGGTTCAATGTTGTTGACACTTCCGCCAAATGCGTAGGCAGCCGCAATCACCGCATCCAGGCTGACAGCCGCCTGTCTGGGATCTGCAAATCCGATCATGCCCTTGTATTGCGGTTTCAACAGATCGGCCCAGGTGGTGGGAACATTTTTGACCTTGTTCGTATTGATCTCAAACGCCGTCACACCGTAATAGGCTGCCGCCCAATGACCGCCAGGATCTTTCAGATTGGCGGGGATCTGGCTCCAGTACTTGTTTTTGAATGGTGCGACAACGCCCATCTTTACCGCTGTGGGACCGAACGAAATGCCAATGTCGCCGACATCGCCGACAGGGTGGTTTTTCTCACTCTGGAAGGCCTGCAGTTCCTGCCCGGACGACATGTTCCCTTCCGCCTGATACAGGGTTTTAATGCCATACTGCTTTTGAAAATTCGTCCACATGGAGCCAAGATTGGCCCAGTTGGACGGCATGCCAAACCCATGCACAGTTCCCTCCGCTTTGGCCTTCGCAATAAGAGTGGAAAGTGGCACGGTAACCGGAATGACTGAAGACGAAGCGCTACTCGCCGGACTCGGAGTGTTCGCCGGAGCAGGATTTGACGCGGCCGCATTGGTTCCACAGCCAGCGATGACACTGACGCTGCCAAGACCGAGCGCCACAAACATCAGCAGTTGTTTCTTCTGTTTCGATGTATGTTTCAAATGGATACATCCCTCTTTCTCGCCGTTTGATTTTTAGTTGTGAAACCAGTCCTGTTCAATGTCCGATGGCATCGACTCCATCGTGATTGCCGGAGGAACGCCCAACAGGCGGCAAAACAGCGCGGCCAAAGATGTTTGCTCCAGCACGCGACCGGCATCGAGCCCGCCCTTTTTCAAAAGGGCGCTGAAGAGATACAGAGGAACCCTGCGCACACCATCATCCGATCCACCATGAAGGCCGAATTCATCCATCCCATGATCAGCGGTTACGACCACGTCGCATCCTTCTTGCAGCCATCCGGGAAGCAGACGCGCCAAGAGCATGTCGATTCGCAGCACCTGACCCGCGTATTGTTTGGATCCTGCTCCGAAATGATGTCCTGCGTCATCGACCCCCATGGGGTGAATCAGCAGAAAATCGGGCCGATACCGAATGCGGAGCGCTTCGGCCTCCGCAAACACGTGCGAATCGGGATAACTGTCTTCGAAATAAAAACGCCCGTGGGAGATGCGGCCGTCGGGATCGGTGCACTCGCGATCGAGCACATAGTCGAACGGGGCGCGGCAGTATAGTTCACTCAACCAGTGGTAGCCCACCACCGCGGATGTGAGTCGGTGATCGTGAAACACGTCGAAGATGCTCGTCTGCGTAGACTGACGCACCGTGTCGTTGCTCACAACGCCGTTTTTTATAGGCTGTGTTCCCGTACAGATCGCTTCATAACATGGCCGGGACAGACTGGGCAGTATACCCTGCACACGGGCCCGCAGTCCACCACCCTGACTCACCAGCCCTTCCACAAAGCCAAGCCTTTCTCTGGCTGTGTCGTCGCGCATGCCATCGACCAACACCACGATCAACCTGCGCCCGCCTTGACCCAAGCGTAATCTCCCCTCTCCACCTGAGATATTTGTTGAATTCAATGCAATAAAGTGGATTTCTGCTTCTATAGGGCCATTGTATCATCATATTTTGTGTATTTAGTTGTAGTTCTGTAAAGCGACTGTAATTATCGCATTGTTCAATGGGGAGGACGGCTCGGACGGCCATCCTGATGACCCCTGACTCCGCGCGCGGCAGGAAGTCTGTGCTCGTTCGCCAGGATTCGCATGCTGTGCCCCTGCTCAGACACGGCTGCGCCGAACTCGCGACGGGCACAGCATGCGAATCCTGGCGAACTGGGATTTCCCTCTGCTGGCAGCGGCGCCAATTTTCATTCGGTCACGCCGATCTCCGATCTCGCGCGAGTATTATTTTTAGTAGTGACTCAAATTGCCGCGGCGGCGCGCCTTCTTTTGCGCCCAGCCAAACACGAGCAGACCGACCAGCAGCCACAGGACCGCGTTGGCGACACTCCAGAGCAGCCAGTTTCCTGTTCCAATGAGCGCGGCGCCCTGCATCATCATGGAGCGCAGGAGCGCAACGACGGGTGAAAATGGCGCCACGATCGCCAGCCATCGCCACGGACCGCTAAGGGTAGCCGTCGGCGACATGATCAGAAACAGCAGGATGAATTGCAGCAGGTTCAGGAGTTGTTGCGAACGCTTCATCAGGATGGTCACACTGGCCACCAAATAGCCAAGCCCGGTGGCGCTTGCAATCATCAGGAGTCCGGGAATGATGTCCCACGGTGAGACGAAGAGATAATGGCCCGTGATCGCCATGACCGAAAACAGCGTCAGGACCGTGAACAGCAGACTGATGACGACGCTGGCCATATTGCGCAGCAGCAAAATAAACGCCGCCCCGTACGGACTCAGAAAGACCTGTTCCAGCGTTCCGTTTTGCGCCTCATTGGAAATCGTCCAACCCATCGTGCCAACCGACATCAGCGACAGCGTCCATAGCGCATAGCCGACGATGATGTCGCTGAGGCGTCCGCCAAGTATAGCCCTGCCCGCCATGTAGGAGGCGCCCAGAAACAATCCGTAAAATACGAGCACAATCACGACGAGTTCACTCAACATTTCGGTTGGATAGCGGCGCAGTTGCACCCACTCCCGCCGCCACTCCGCGCGCAGCGCATGCAGCATCAGGCCATCGCCTCCAGTCCGCCCTGCGCAGGAACTGACTGTCTCGTGTGCGCGCGAAAAACCGTGGCGAGATCCGCCGTTTCCCTCATGACGCGCACGACGGGGCATGGTTCCAGAGCGCGCATGATGGCGTACACATCGGTCGGCCTGTCCAGCACGGCGCGAAACTCCCGCTCGCTCGTCCACGCGGCGCCCAGATTGTCCGCCCGCAGGCGCGCCTCAGCAGACGGCGTTTCAGCCAGTTCAAACACATAACTGCTGCCCGTGAAACGGGCAAGCACATCCTCTTTGAGCCCCTCCAGCGTCAGCACGCCGTTTTGAATGATCGAGATGCGATCGGCCAGCGTTTGCGCCACTTCCATCTGATGCGTGGTGAGCAAAATGCCTACACCCCGTTCATGCGCAAGCCTGAGCACGTAATCCTGGATGCGGTCAGAAGCGTCGAGATCAAGGCCCAGGGTCGGTTCGTCCAGCAACAGGAGCGACGGTGAGTGGATGAGCGCGGCGCAGATGGCCACCTGCTGCTGCATGCCGCGGCTGAGTTGCTGAACCGTGCTGCCGATCTTGTCTTCCAGTCCGAATTCACACATCAATTCGCGGCCATATTTGCGCGCCGTGTTGCGGGATAACCCGCGAATGCCGCCCCAATACTCAAAGTTTTCAAGCGGCGTCAGGCGCCAGTAGAGGTTACGGCTTCCTTCCAGCACGGCGCCGATATGACGCAACGCGCGGCCTGATCTGGTGGACAGACTGTGTTCCTCGACGGTAACATCGCCGTCATCCGGCCTGACCAATCCTGCAATCATCTTGATCGTGGTCGTTTTTCCCGCACCGTTTGGCCCCAAAAACGCCAGAATCGTACCCGCCGAAAGCGCAAACCGAATGCCCTTGACCGCCTCGACGATCTGTCGGTCCTTTGTTTTATAACGTTTTACCAATCCACCTACTTCCAGCAACATCCGCCGCACCTCCGCATCGCATGAGTACCATCCATTTGCCATATTGCCAATAATAGCAATGGCAAAATGGATGCGCATCGGTCTTCAGACGGACATTGCAGTTCCTCGCATCAGCAGCGCCCTCTCCCATCCACATCAGGCTGTGGATTTGCGCAGCACGCCTTGTCCAGAGAGTGCGTCTGCGTTTGGGCGGCTGTTCTGCCAGTGAGGAATGGAGCAAAAAAAAGAGGTGGGAATGAACTCCCCACCCGCTGAACAGTACGGCTCTGTCAGTACGCTCCGCCTGCGCCTGTTCCGGCGCCGTATCCGCCATACCCTGGCACCAGCAGGAAAAACAGAACAAAAA
>JAKADD010000282.1 GCA_021820825.1 Bacillota bacterium | reverse complement strand
CGAAATCGCCTGGATGGGAGCGGCGACCTTGTGATTGTTGGCATGACGAAAGTGGACTCCTGCTGTCGCCGAGATGTCGAACGCATGCTGAAACTGTTTTTCCCGACCGCGCATGTGGTTTACGAAAATGGACAGGGTGAAGCGGGGGATCTGTTTGTACGGATCGACACTGTGAGCGAAGAGCAGCAAATGGAAGCAACCGTTACGATCACGGTGGGCGCGCCGGAAAATCCCGGCGACGCGCAACGGGCGGCGGACGAAGGTGAGACAGCGAACGCGGCGGCTCTGGCAGCACAGGCGTCCGCAACGGCGGGCGCGCAAGCGAACGGCGCGGACGGCGATGCGGGCGCCGTCACGGACCGTGCGATGCGGCGCGTCGTTCGCCGTTCTCGCCGCCTTCCCGTGCATTCTGGGGCGGACGCAACGCTGTCGCGCAGAGTCGTGAAACGAGCCATCCTCTTCGCTTTGCACGAGACTCTGGCGGAGTGGACGGGCATGACTCAACCATGGGGCATTTTGACTGGAGTGCGGCCCGTCAAATTGGCTCATGCGCTGATTCGTCAGGGGTTGCAGACTGGACGTTTCGCGACGGATGGAGAGATTGCAGCCACGCTGCAAAGCGAACACCTGGTTGATCCGGCGCGCGCGCGGTTGGTGACGGAGATTGTTCGCCGTGAGCTGGACGTTATTCCTGATCTGTATCGGCTGGACCGGGCGGTCAGTGTGTATGTCGGAATCCCTTTTTGCCCGACCCATTGTGCGTATTGCACATTCCCTGCGTATTCGATGGTCGACAAGGCCAAATACGCGGAGGGATTTCTGGCGGCGCTCCTCCGGGAGATTCGCATGACGGGCGAAGTGCTTCGCGAATACGGTGTTGCCGTCACGTCCGTCTATGTGGGCGGCGGTACGCCAACCAGCCTGAAAGCTCCGGAACTGGCTACACTGCTTCAGAGTCTGCTGCTGTACATACCGGACCGCGACGATTGGCGGGAATTCTGCGTGGAAGCAGGCCGGGCCGACACGATCACGGCTGACCGCGTACAGGTCATGAAAGACTTTGGAGTGGACAGGGTCAGCGTGAATCCGCAGTCATTCAAGGCGGCCACTCTGAAACACATCGGTCGCGGGCATTCGCCAGACATTGTGGACAAGCGGTTTGCCCTTTTCCGGGAAGCCGGATTCGACGATATCAATATGGATCTGATCCTGGGATTGCCCGGTGAAAGTCTTGCCGATGTGCAGTATTCTCTGGAGCGGACGCTGGCGCTGCAACCGGATGAAGTCACTGTGCATACGCTGTCCTTCAAGCGAGCCGCCGAGGTAACGCGCGAACGCGAAGCGTTTCCCGTGCCGGACGACGAAACCGTGCGCCGTATGATGACGGCGGCGGACAGCGCGCTGCGGGGAGCAGGACTGCGCCCGTATTATCTGTACAGGCAAAAGGACATTCTCGCCAATCTGGAAAATGTGGGGTATGCGCTGCCTGGAAAAGAGGGCGTCTATAACATCTGCATCATCGAGGAGGCCCAGACGATCATCGCTCTTGGCGGGGGCGCGGCCAGCAAGTGGGTGACTCCGGGAGGCGGCGTTGTCACACGTCACCAGAATCCCAGCGAACCGCTGGCTTACGTCAGTCACATCGACCGTATTTTGCAGGTTAAAGAAGCGAAGCTGCGCGCAGTATGCGAGGCGATCAACAGTAGCGGGTAGGCTCGCGTGGCCCGCATGAGCGGCTGGAGGGCCCGTCTGCCGCTGGCCTGCCTCCGTTTATCACCACAGTGTTATGGGTGAGCGTCGGTGGAACAACCACCACATTTGAGGACGGATCATCGTAAGGACATGCACATTTCTGGGAGACTCTGAAACGGAGTTGGTTTCGTAATGTCAGCGAGAGCATCTTATAGCGGTTGTTCAAAAAAGGGGTCAGAACTCCCCGGCGCATTGCATCGTCAGCCTTAAGAATGCTCCCTCACGTACACAAAACGTACGCTCAGTGCGCATTCGCACCCTTATGCGCAATATCATTCACCAGAAATCTAATTAAAATCTTCATAGACTTATGAACTGTGTCCAAATTGAAGGTGCTATATCTCCGGTCGAGAATATATACAACAGCCTCACACATCACACGAGTTGTCCTGCGAGGAGACATTTTGTGAAGCTTACGGACTATAAAGGTTATGTGTCATTCTGGGTTGCCACTACTGTTTCTAACCTGGGCAGCAGCATTACTGCACTTGCACTTCAAGTTATGGTGGTCGTACTCCTGCACGGGAACGCCACTGATGTGGGTTGGATCAGTACTGCACGCTGGTTGCCTTATGTCCTGCTCGGGCTCATCGCCGGAGCAACGGTGGACAGGGTTAATCGCAAGCATGTTATCGTCTTAGCCGACTTCAGTCGTGGCATTCTGCTTAGCGCCATTTCTTTGTCGGCAGTTAGTGGTATCTTGAACATGCCCATACTTATGTCCTTGATGGTGCTATTTGGCGCCATGTCACTGTTTCATGATGCCGCGTATGAGTCGACCGTGCCCCAACTTGTGCCCAGAAAATTGTTGATGCGAGCAAACTCCCGTTTGGAGCAGAGTTCAGCAGTCACTCAAACGAGCGGTCCAGCGGTCGCGGGTACGGTCATTTCACTTGTCGGTGTGCCTTTTGCAATTCTTATCGATGCCTTGTCTTTTGTGCTTTCTGGCGCGGTGATGGCTTCAGTCACGTATTCTCCATCACAAGACAGGTCACACGAACGCTTGATTGATCAAATCAAACAGGGGGTACGTTGGGTCTACCGACATCGCACCCTTTCCTCCTTGGCTCTCAATACGCACGCATGGTTCTTTTTCCACAGTATGGTAGGTACTGTTTTTGTTACATTTGCACTTACCAAGCTAGGGTTCACCGCTTTCACCTACAGTCTAGTTATTACACTAGCTGGAGTTGGCTCGCTACTTGGCTCCACAATTTCCACCCGTATAGGACAGCGGTGGGGAATCGGTCGTGGTATGGTTGTGTCTCGATTGCTGTACGGCCCGGCCGCGATAATGCTCTCTGTAGCCCCATCGGCTCACCACGGTTCATTGCTTGCTCAAGCGTTTGTTCTAGTGGGGTGTGGCCAGTTCCTCTATGGACTTGCTATGGGAATTGAGGGGCCGATAGAAATGGGGTACCAACAGGCTATCACACCGTCTCACATGCAAGGGCGCATGAGGGCCACGATGCGCTCGATTAATCGCAGCATGGTCGTCGTCGGGGCTCCCTTTGGGGGAATAATCGCCGCAACGTATGGCTATAGACTGGCATTGTGGATTGCCGTCGTTGGGCTAGCTACTGTCGGGGTTTGGTTCTTCTTTTCTCCAATGAGAGACGCGGAAATTGATAAAGACTTGGCTGACATGGTCTAACAGACACCTTTGCTGATCACGGCGGACGGTGGAGGGAGCAACTGTTCCCGCTCAAGGTTGTGGAGGAGCGAGTTGCAGAAATTGGCCAATGAAACCGGGTTGTCAATTTGATTGCGAATACGACGACTTCCACGGGATGATGTGAGCTGAGCGATATGACTCAACGTAGCGGAAGAAACTATCAGCGCTGTCGCGGAAGCCAAGAAATCCAGCTTTGCGAGATTTGTTCATATCTGATACGCATTCCATCTGACGGCCGAGATCTGCGTCAGAGTGCCACCAGGAGGCGATACGTGAGATATCCGGTTCTACCAACCTGTGCTTTCTGGCAATGTCTCGCCAAATACTCGCCGTCTCAGCGTTACCCAGGCGTGCCTCCAATGGTCGTGTCACGCCATCGAATCCTTCCCATTGGAGCCCGAAATGATCGGCGATTCGCGGCCACAGCCAGCGCCACCGAAAGACATCGCCGTTGGCAATGTTGAAGGCTTGATCATGGCCGGTTTCGTGGGTTGCAGCCCAGATCATCTGCTCACCGACCAATTCGGCGTCGGTCACATCGGTTAAACCGTCCCACTGCGTCTGTGATCCGGGAAAAATAAATGGCTGGCCACGCTCTTTGCAGATTGTGGCGTAGGCAGACAGCGTCAGCACCATATTCATGGCGTTGCCCGCGGCAAACCCGAATACG
>JAKADD010000281.1 GCA_021820825.1 Bacillota bacterium | reverse complement strand
CGAAGAATTCGATGCGGATCTGACGTCAGGAGATCCGTTGCTGTTTCCTGATTATCCGGCTCGTGTGGCCAAGGCGCAGGAGGTTACAGGTCTGAAAGAGGGGGTCGTGACTGGTCGGGGCGCTATTTGCGGCTATCCGGTGGTGGTGGGGGTTATGGATCCTCGCTTCATCATGGGCAGCATGCGTTCGGTGGTGGGACAAAAACTCACGCGCGCTGTGGAGGTTGCGGTGAACTCAGGATTGCCAGTGATTTTTTTCACTGTTTCTGGCGGGGCGCGCATGCAGGAGGGCATCTTCTCGCTCATGCAGATGGCCAAGGTATCAGTTGCGCTTGCCCGTCTTAGTGAAACGGGGCTTCTTTACATAGCTGTATTGACCAATCCCACTACGGGGGGTGTCACCGCGAGCTTCGCCATGCAGGGCGACATCAATCTGGCGGAGCCAGGCGCGACCATTGGATTTGCCGGGCGCCGAATTATCGAACCGATCATCCGCCAAAAATTGCCGGATGAGTTTCAGACGGCGGAGTTCGTTCTCGAACATGGCATGCTCGATCGGGTTGTGCACCGCAAGGACATGCGGACGCAACTGGCGACGATTTTATCACTGCACTCTCAAGGAGGCGAGACGGTTGGCTGTTGAACTGCCCTTTGAGAAGCCGTTGATCGAATTGCGCCTCAAGATTGAGGAACTGAAACAGTTTACGGAAGAGAAAGGCATCGATATGAGTGCGGAGGTGGCGACGCTGGAGGCCAAGGCGATGACGCTCGCCGAGTCGATTTATCGGGATTTGACGCCATGGCAAAAGGTGCAGATCGCGCGTCATCCGGAACGCCCCACCACTTTGGACTATATCAGGGGAATGTGCGATGATTTTGTAGAATTGCACGGTGATCGCTCCTTTCGTGAAGATGCGGCCATTATCGGGGGGATCGCCAGATTTGACGGCTATCCAATCACTGTCGTTGGCACCCAAAAAGGCCGCGATACAAAGGAAAACATCTTCCGTAATTTTGGCATGGCGCATCCAGAAGGGTATCGCAAGGCGCTCCGGCTGATGAAACAGGCGGAGAAATTTGGCCGTCCAGTTGTGACGTTCATCGACACCGCAGGCGCTTATCCGGGTGCAGGCGCGGAGGAGCGGGGACAGGGCGAAGCCATAGCCCGCAATCTGATCCAGATGGCCGCGCTGCGCGTGCCCATTGTCTGCATCGTAACCGGAGAAGGCGGCAGCGGCGGCGCGTTGGGGCTTGGCATCGGGGATCGGCTGCTGATGCTGGAACACGCGTATTACTCTGTGATCGCACCGGAGTCGGCGGCTGCTTTATTATGGAAAGACGCCAGTCAGGGGCAACGGGCGGCCAACGCCATGTGTATTACGGCCCAGGATCTGTCCCGTTTCGGGATTGTGGATGAAGTGCTGCCAGAACCATTTGGCGGGGCGCACCGCGATCCCGCCGCCATGATCCGTACTGTCAAAAAGGCTGTGTCGGGAGCGCTTTCCAGCCTGTTGGCGATACCTTCAGCGGAATTGCCGACAGTTCGGTATGACAAGTACAGACATATGGGCGTGGTCATGGAGGCCGTCGCACAAGAGGGTTCTGCCGACACTGCGAGCGCCGCCGACAGGTTTGAAGGAACAAATGGAAGCGAACCAGTACCTGAAGTGCAGGATTCTCACCATTGACGTCGAATTGTATGCCATCCCGAGAAAATTGGGTTGAAATAGGACGGTTTTGCCATGTTAGCACGTAACGGGAATGTCGGCGCAACGCGGGACGTAAAATGTCCTATAGGGTCCTATTCCGTCAACGGCATGAAATGATGAAATGGATCGGCATGTCGCGCGTGCTTCAGGCGAAGAGAGTATTGAAGATTATGAAACACAGCGCCCACAAGGGGGTAGAATCATGGCTATGACCAGTGCGGAGAGTGCTGCCGCCAGTGCGGTCAAACATATCGCGGTGCTCACAAGCGGCGGCGACGCTCCTGGTATGAACGCGGCCATTCGTGCAGTGGTGCGCAAGGGGGTGTATCACGGCCTGCGTGTTTCAGGTGTGAAACATGGGTATGCCGGTCTGATCCGCGGTGAGGTCGAGTCGATGGATCTGGGGTCTGTCGCCGATATTATCCAGCGCGGGGGAACCAAGTTATTCACGGCGCGCTGCAAGGAATTCGAAACAGAAGCAGGCCAGGAGCAGGCGGTGCGCGTGCTGCGGGAACATGAGATCGATGCGCTTGTGGTCATCGGCGGCGATGGGTCTTTTCGCGGCGCGCGCGCACTTGCTCATCGCGGCGTGAGAACAATCGGCATTCCTGGCACGATCGATAACGACATCCCCTTTACAGACTACACGATCGGGTTCGATACGGCTGTCAATACAGTGATCGGGGCGATCGACAAGATTCGCGACACGGCGACCTCCCATGAGCGCACCTATGTGATTGAAGTGATGGGTCGCAACGCGGGCGACATCGCCATGATCGCAGGGTTGGCCGGCGGCGCGGAATCGATTCTCATCCCGGAGGCGCCATTTGATCTGGGAATGGTTCTTGAGAAATTGAAACATGGCATATCGCGCGGGAAACGACACAGTATCATTCTGGTGGCGGAAGGCGTCGGCCATGGCATGAAAATCGGGGAACTGATCGCCGAACAGACAGGCTGGGAAGTACGTGTGACCGTATTGGGCCACCTGCAGCGCGGGGGGTCGCCGACGGCTTTCGACAGAGTGCTCGCTTCGCGCATGGGCGCGACGGCAGTTGATCTTTTGCGTGAAGGCAGAACGAGTGAAATGATCGGTATTCTGGGCTCGCGAATTGTGGCCACCGATATTGATGAGGCGCTGGCGACTCCACGGCAGATCGATCTGTCCGTTTATGAGTTGGCTGGCATTCTGTCCCTTTAGGGGATATTGTGACTGTGCTGTGGCAAAAGGAGAGTGTGGGAGAATGCGAAAGACAAAGATCGTCTGTACGATGGGTCCGGCAACAGCTGATGTGGCTGTTTTGCGCCAACTGGTCCGCGCGGGCATGAACGTGGCCAGGTTAAATTTTTCTCACGGCACGCACGAAGATCACAGCGCGATGATTGAAAAGATTCGCGAAGCGGCCCGGCTTGAGGGCAGGATCGTGGGAATCATGCTCGATATCAAGGGGCCAAAGATTCGCACTGGCATGATCGAAAATGATGGTGTGGAACTGGCGGACGGAGAACATATCGTGCTGACGACCGACTCGGTGCTGGGCACGAAAGAACGCGTCTCCATCAGCTATGAGGGTCTGCCAGAAGATGTGCAGGTGGATTCCGTCATCCGCATTGACGATGGACTTGTGGGTCTGCGCGTGGAGCGGGTGGACGGGCATGATATTCACTGCGTCGTGACAAATGGAGGAGCGCTAAAAAATCGCAAGGGCATCAATGCGCCCGGCGTACGTCTGCGACTGCCCGGCGTCACTGACAAAGACATTGAAGACATCAAGTTTGGCATTGGACAAGGCGTTGACATCATCGCAGCGTCATTCGTGCGCAAGGCTGCGGACGTTCTGGAGATACGCAAACTGCTGGAGGATGCGGACACTCACTGTGACATTATCGCGAAGATTGAAGCACAGGAAGGGCTCGACATGATCGAGGAGATTCTGGCGGTGGCTGACGGGCTGATGGTGGCGCGCGGCGATCTCGGGGTGGAGATTGCGACCGAAGAAGTGCCGATCGTTCAAAAACTCCTGATTGAGCGCTGCAATCGAGCGGGTAAAGTGGTCATCACGGCAACGCAGATGCTGGATTCGATGCAGCGCAATCCGCGCCCGACGCGAGCTGAAGCGACCGATGTGGCGAACGCCATTTTTGACGGCACAGACGCGATTATGCTGAGCGGCGAGACGGCGGCTGGCAAATATCCGGTGGAAGCGGTGACCACCATGGCGCAGATTGCGGAGCGCGCCGAACGGGCGTTGCTGTCGCGGGAAGTCATGGGTCGCCACCGCGACGAAGTGGAGCGGACCCAGACGGACGCCATCAGCAACGCTGTGCGCAGTATCGCGGATGAGTTGGGAGCGCGAGCGATCATCACATCGACAGAGAGCGGATTTACGGCGCGGAT
>JAKADD010000280.1 GCA_021820825.1 Bacillota bacterium | reverse complement strand
CCCTTCGTCAAGGATGCGCGGGGCGCGCTTGGCAGTAGCTGAGCGGCGGGTCGCGCAGGCAGTAAGAACCGACTCCTTCGGAAGTCGGTTCTTGGCTTTATGATTTCACTTTCGGAGTGGCGCGCACCAGACAACTCTGGCACAATGCCAAAAGGCATTGGGAAAGAGGTGCAGGTGTGCGTCGCGAACAGTTGCTCTATTGGATCACACTCCTGGAGACACAAGGCATTGGGTTGCGCACGGCGCGCAGAGTGCGGGAGTCGGTGCCGACATGGGAAGCGGCCAGGGAGTGCGCAGAGCGGAACTGGCTGACACTGGGACTTTCGCCGGAGGTTGCCCGCAGTTTGGACGGTGCAGTGCGGGATGCCAGACATGCGCGAGACGTGGAGCGGATTGAAACTGCGGGTGTCCAGTACATGCTTGACACAGACGGGGAGTATCCAGAGTTGCTCAGGGAGATCGCGACGCCGCCGCCGGTTTTGTTCTACCATGGAACATTCGCCGCTTCGGCAGACGCTGTGGCTGTCGTGGGCACCCGCAACTGCACTGCCTACGGTCGCCGGGTCGCTTTTGACATTGGCCGAGCTTTGGCGCAATTTGGGATGCAAACTGTCTCCGGCTTGGCGCGCGGGGTGGATCAGGCGGCGCATGAGGGAGCGCTGGCTGGTCCGGGATGTACTGTGGCGGTGCTCGGTTCAGGGGTGGACTGCGTGTATCCGCCGGAAAATCAGAAGCTGGCGGACCGCATCGCGAACGAGGGCGGGGCCGTGCTGAGTGAGTTCCTCCCCTGGATTGGTCCCAGCAGGCATCATTTTCCCCAACGCAACCGGATCATCAGCGGGTTATGCAGGGCCGTGGTGGTGGTGGAGGCGGACCGCAGGAGCGGTTCTCTCATCACGGCCGCCAACGCGCTCGACCAGAACCGCGATGTCTATGCTGTGCCGGGCTCCATTTTCAGCGCTGCTTCCCGAGGCGCCAACGAACTGATTGCAGCGGGGGCGCAGCCGCTGCTGTCTGCACAAGACATTGCGCTGCAACTGGGCGGTTCTGCGTTGCGACTGTCGGAGCCGCTTGCGACGACAAACACATTTGCAGATGGATCGCCTGTCTCGGCCAGAGTTGCGGCGCTGCGGCGTGAGCTGCTGCGCGAATTGGGAGCAGGAACTCAGTCCGGCGCTGACTTTCTCGCCATGCCAGCCTTTGCTCATCTGACTGCGGCTGAACTCGGAACGCAAATGACGATGCTGGAATTGCAGGGGTCGATACAGCGCGGCGCGGACGGGCGATTCAGCCTGACGGGAAAGCCCTGAGGAGCACAGACGCGCCAGATCCTTGCGGCGACCGCAGAAGCAGGTGTTTGCATACTCTTTGCATAGAGTGATAAGATGTGGTGAATTCAGGGAGGCGAGGAGGGAAACGATGGCAGACTATTTAGTCATCGTCGAGTCGCCGGCAAAAGCGAAGACGATTGGGAAATATTTAGGCAGCCGCTATTTGGTTAAAGCTTCCATGGGTCATGTTCGCGATTTGCCGAAAAGTCAACTCGGCGTGGACGTCGAACACGGATTTGAAGCAAAGTACATCACGATTCGCGGTAAGGGCGATGTTCTGAAACAGTTGCGCGATTCAAGCCGCAAAGTGAAGGCCGTGTACCTGGCTGCTGACCCGGACCGCGAGGGAGAAGCAATCGCCTGGCATCTGGCCCAGAGTCTTGAACTGGATCCGGAAAGACCGTGTCGGGTGGTGTTTAACGAGATTACCAAGGAGGCCGTCAAAGACGCCTTCAAGCATCCGCGCTCAGTCAACATGGATCTTGTTCACGCTCAACAGGCAAGGCGTATCCTCGATCGTCTGGTTGGGTATCGGATCAGCCCGTTGTTATGGAAGAAGGTCAAACGGGGGTTGTCGGCTGGACGTGTACAGTCTGTTGCGGTGCGTCTGGTTGTGGATCGGGAACGTGAGATCCGCAGCTTCCTTCCGCAGGAATACTGGTCGGTGATCGCCCACTGTCAAGCGCAGGGTGAGAAATTCCAGGCTGCATTTTTCGGATACGGGAAGGGCAAAGTGGAACTCCATTCCCAGGCGGAAGTCGAGGAACTGTTGACGCGGATTGGCGCTGCGGAGTTTGTGGTGAGCTCTGTCAAGGCGAGTGAACGAAAGCGCAATCCTGCTCCGCCATTTACGACGAGCAGCCTGCAGCAGGAGGCGGCGCGCCGCATCTCCTTTCGTCCGCAAAAGACGATGTCGATCGCGCAACAACTTTATGAAGGGGTTGATTTGCCCAAGGTTGGATCAGTCGGGCTCATCACCTATATGCGCACTGACTCGACCCGGATTTCGGAAACGGCGCTTACGGAGGCGCGCGAATACATTCGCACAGTGTACGGAGCCGATTATGCGCCGCCAAAACCGCGCGAGTACAGTGTGAAAAAGAACGCTCAGGATGCGCATGAAGCGATTCGCCCCACAGCGGTGTCGCGTCATCCGGATACGCTCAAAGAAGTGCTCAGCCGCGATCAGTGGAAACTGTACCGACTGATCTACGAGCGTTTTATCGCCAGTCAAATGGCCTCCGCAGTGCTCGATACGATGACGGTTGACATTGTAGCAGGGTCGGCTCTGTTTAGGGCGACCGGATCAAAGATCAAATTTCCCGGCTTTATGAAACTGTACATTGAGGCCACGGACGACAAGCAGGATGAAGAGGGATTTCTGCCCGCGCTGCAGGTGAACGAAGTGCTAAAACCGCGACCGCCGCTCACGCCGGAACAGCATTTCACGCAGCCGCCGCCCAGATATTCCGAGGCGCGTCTCATTCGCGCGATGGAGGAGCTTGGCATCGGGCGGCCAAGCACGTACGCGCCCACCATTGACACGATTCAGAAACGCGGGTATGTCCTGCTGGAAGAGAAGCGGTTTGTGCCGACGGAACTGGGAGAAATCGTTATTGACCTAATGAAGGAATTCTTTCCGACGATTGTGGATGTGGATTTCACCGCCCATCTTGAACAGCAGCTTGACGATGTGGAAGACGGATCAAGCAATTATATCCACATGCTCAGCGAGTTTTACGGAAGCCTGGAAGGGTATCTGACGGTCGCGGAGAAGAGCATGGAACACGTTCAGCTTGAAGAGGAATACGCGGATGAACACTGTGAGAAATGCGGTCGCCAGATGGTATACAAACACGGGCGGTTTGGCAAATTCCTGGCCTGTCCTGGCTTCCCGGAGTGTCGCAATGCAAAACCCATCCTGAAAGAGATTGGCGTCAACTGTCCACGCTGTGGAAAAGCTCTCGTAGAACGACGCGGGAAGAAGCGCAGGCAGTTTTTTGGATGCACAGGCTATCCTGAGTGTAATTATGTGCTGTGGGATGCGCCGTCTGGATTCAACTGCAAAGTATGCGGAGAACCGATGATCAGGAAACGGCAATCCAAGACAGGCCAGGAAATGCTCGCGTGCTCCAATCCGCAGTGCAAGCATCAGGAGGTCGCGCAGGATGCGCGCTAAAACCAGCGACTGAGCGATTGTGAGGTGCGACGATGAACCAAAGAGTGGTTGTCGTGGGCGGTGGATTGGCGGGTTCTGAAGCCGCCTGGCAGATCGCCAGGGCAGGGGTTCCGGTCACGCTCTATGAAATGAGAGGGGTTAAAAAAACTCCGGCCCATCGCGGCGCCGATTTGGCGGAACTTGTCTGTTCGAACAGTCTGCGCGCCGCGAGTCTTGCCAATGCTGTCGGTCTTCTGAAAGAGGAGATGCGGAGACTCGACTCGCTCATCATGCGCGCGGCGGATCAGACGGCGGTTCCTGCCGGAGGCGCGTTGGCCGTCGATCGCGAAGCGTTTTCACGGTTTGTCACCGCTGCTGTTGAACGCCATCCGGGAATTGAAGTGAAGAGAACAGAGATCACGGCGCTGCCTGCAGACTGCATTGCCGTTGTGGCGACTGGCCCCTTGACGTCAGAAGCCCTGAGCGATTCCATACGGGCGTTCACGGGCGCTGAATCGTTTTATTTCTACGATGCGGCCGCACCGATCGTAGAGCGGTCGAGTATAGACGATTCTAAAGTATACGCGGCGTCGCGGTATGGCAAGGGGGAGCCGGCCTATCTGA
>JAKADD010000279.1 GCA_021820825.1 Bacillota bacterium | reverse complement strand
TATAAAGGATGCCAGCCGCGTTGTCGAATTCGACGACGCGGCTGATATTTTGCATGGGCAGGTCATTGATGCTCGCGATAAATCACCGAACCCCCGCGGTCTTCGCCGTGCCCGACGCCGTGCCTGTCACCGTTACCGTGACCTTCCCCGCCGCCTGCTGCTGGGCCTTCATCCAGTCGGCCATATTCGTGACGTTGGGCGAGCCCACGCCCGTGGCCTGATTGTAGCCTGGGATCGCGCTGTAGTACCAGTTGTTGCCGGATGTAATCGCGGTCAGCGGCGCGTTTGGCCCATAGGCGTTCGCCTTGGACATCGCATACAGCGCCGGGTTCAACAATCCGATTCGCGAGCCGAGATATTGATCGAGGAGCGCCGTGACGCCGTTCATCTGTGGGGCTGCAATGCTCGTGCCGCCGACGTTCTTGAGCCAGCCGCCGTCCGGCGTCGAGTAGAGCAGATAGCCTGTGTAGGGATCGGCGTTCAGCGCGATATCCGGGGTATTGCGCCCGGCGAATCCTCCTTTCAACTTGTAATAGATCGCAGGCGGATTTTGTGTATAGTCGATCAGTTGCTGTCCTGGAGGCGTCTTCTGGATGGAGGGAATCCCCTTTTGGTACCATGGCTCGGGCCATACGGAACTGACGCCGCCGCCCCCGCCAACCGGGAAGATGTTGCGCGTGTACAGGGCCAGCGGGCCGTAGTTTATATTGGAGTAATGGGTCAGGTAACTCCAGCTCCAGGCGCGGGTCTGCGGCACGTTGACCCAACCGTCTTTGAGATGGATGGAGCCCGCCAGCGTGGTTCCTCCGGTTGCCGTGACGTACGGGTCGGACGACGGCGCATCCACCGACGCCACTTGTGACACGAACGGATAGGGAACCGCGGCGTTCACATCAAACGCGCCGGAATCGCCCGCTGCGGCAAATGTGGAGATGCCCTGTACCGCCGCTTCCATGAACGCCTGGTGGAGCGCCTGCAACTGCCCGGTCTGTTGCGACGCCAGGTAGAACAGTTCTGGCGATCCCCAACTGACGGAGAGTGTGTTCACCACGTTGTCTGACGCCGCCTGGTAAAATACATCCACGAATCCCTGGTCTGTATTGGCCGCATCGTAGACCACGATGTTGGCGTTCGGCGCAATGCCGCCGGACTGCTCCACATCGAGCGCCGTTTCGCCAGAACCTGCGCTTTGGCCGAGCGCGCCGCCGCCGTCCACAAATACTTGGCGTATGCGATTGGGTTTGTATTTGAGGTGAATGGCGTTCCAGTAATGGTACGCGTCCTGCACATGAAAATTGGCAAATGTGGCGATCCCGATAGTCTGCCCTTTCCCGGTGATCCCTTTTTTATATAGACCGCTCACTCCGTACAGGCGCGCCGCGTCTCCGACTGTATACTGTCCGGGCACACCCGTGGAGGTGCCGTGCTTGGGCAGAGTCACCTGAGCGGCAGCCGTTGCGGGCGCCATACTTTTGGAAAGGGTCATCATCTGCGGAGTGGCCGCCGCATAGTTGCTGAGCCCAACCGTGGTCAGCACCAGTTTCGCAAACGCCTTGGGAAACGCGAGCGCTTTGCTGGCAGCGTAAAATGACGAACCATTGATGGAGAAGTTCTCGATCTGGATCTGGAACAATTGCTCAAACGCGCTGGCTGGACCAACCGCCTTCACGAGCAGCCCATCCCCATAGGCGTAGCTCTGGATCCCATGCGCGGTGAGGAAGCTGAGCAACTGGTTGACATCCGTTGCAGGCGGCGCGTAGAGACTGCGGTACTGGCTGACGCTGAGAAATTTGTGGTAATTGGAACTGGCCGGATCGACCGTCTGGGCAATGTAGTTCGCGAGTTGAGATGTATTGTGCGCCTTGAGGACAATGGACATGGAAACAATCTGATTCGGGTCCGCCGGACCCAGGTCGGTGACAGGCTGTATCATCGCATCGTTCGGCCTGACTCCATGGCCGACGGCAAGCAGCCCTTGCAGCCCCTGAAAGTGTGCGGAAGCGGTGGCCGACATGCCCGTCAGCAAAATCCCTACAGTAAGTGGAGCAATCAGCAAGACCGCCTTCTGTTTGAACAACGAATACACCTCCGGGATATGAAGCCAGCAAACGACGGTCTGACGGTCTGGCTGAGCAGTCTGGCTGGGCAGTTTGGCTGACGATGCAACGAACGCCACGTTACCATCAAATGCTATACGATACACTAGATATTAGTCTATAAGCTACCGACAAGCAAGCGATTTGAACTTGCGCGCTACTCCGGAAAATGTGCCTTCTTCGCCGGGATCGTATACTGTGCCGAGGCGAGTTCGGCGTAGCCGTGTCTGAGCAGCGGCACAGTATACGATCCCAGCGGAGCGAGTTTTTTATCTGCTGATGGCGCCGCAAAGCGCTAAAAAAGATAACGGGGAACAGGTTGCAGCGTCGTGGTATACTGAGGTCAGAAGATGTCAAGCGAACGGAGGACTGCGGATGCACGAACTGCTCAATCCCACGGTGGATTTTGTGTTCAAGCGCATCTTCGGGGATGAGAAAAACTCGGATGTGCTGGTTAATTTCCCCAAATCCGTGTTTGAGTCGGCGAGGGAACCGCTCATCGAGTCGGTGGAGATTCTCAATCCATTTATCGACAAAGAGGCGCTAACCGACAAAATGTCGGTGCTCGACATTCGCGCCCGCACGGAAACGCGGACGCTGATCAATATCGAGATCCAACTGTTGAACGCCAGGGATATGCCCAAACGTACGCTGTTCTACTGGGCTCGGATGTATGCAAACCAGTTGGAGGAGGGCAACAAATACCTGTCGCTGCAAAAGTCGGTCGCAGTGAACATTCTGGACTTTGACGTCATTGCCGGCGGACAGTACCACAATGTCTTTCATGTGAGGGAAGACTCGACCGGGTACATGCTGACCGATGCGCTGGAGATTCACTTTCTGGAGTTGCGCAAGCTGCGGGAACAGTCCGTGGGCCTGGAGCAGCGGCTGGTGCGATGGATGTTGTTTCTGTCCGCACGCACACGGGAACGTATGGAAGAATTAGCGAAGGAGGAACCGGCGATGCAAAAGGCGCTCACGACGCTCGAGTGGCTGAGTCAGGATAAGGAGGCCCGGCAATTGTACGATGATCGGCAACGGGCGTTGCATGATTACGCGTCGATTGTGGAGGGTGCGCGAGAGGAAGGCGAAATTAAAGGCGAAATTAAAGGACGCAAGGAAGTGGCGCGCCAGATGCTGGCAGAAGGGTTCACAACCGATACGGTGGCCAAATTGACGGGCTTGTCGGTCGAGGAAATCGAACAATTGCGCCATGATACCCACCACTGACGGAGTGACACCGCAATGGAATATAAAAGATACAAGGCACGTGTCGAATTCGACGACGAGGCTGATATTTTGCATGGGCAAATCATCGGTACTCGCGATATCATTACATTTCAAGCAACGTCTATCGAAGATTTACACCAGGCGTTTCGCGATTCAGTGGACGACTATTTAGACTTTTGCGCCGTGAGAGACGAGAAACCCGAAAAACCGTTCTCGGGCAAATTTTTGGTGCGACTCTCCCCAGAATTACATCGATTGACGGCTATGGCAGCCGAAAAGACGGGCAAGAGTCTAAATAACTGGGTTGTGGATCAATTGGAGCGTGCCGCCCGACAAATCTTAAAGTGATTTAACAAACTGGGGCAAGGCATACCTTCAGACATTTGAGCATACGCAAAGTGTATATTACAATTCCAACAAAAGCAACGACATACGCCAAGTGTTGTTGGAATTGTATTGTGGGAGGATGCACCTTGCCGATCAACCCGTTAAATCCCTATTTTCCCGCTCATGATGACCTGTTTGCCAATCGAAGAAAAGAACAAGAGTTATTTCAGCGGGCCTTGACTGCCAGTACTCAATCGTCACTGCCTGGCGCCTGGAATTGGGCGATTGTTGGACCCTGGGGGATTGGAAAAACCAGTTTATTGAGGCGTTTTGCATGGGCGGCGCAGATGAACGATCCTCCGGTTGGTGTGGACAGTACCACAATGTCTTTCATGTGAGGGAAGACTCGACCGGGTACATGCACCGATGCATTAGAGATTCACTTTCTGGAGTTGCGCAAGC
>JAKADD010000278.1 GCA_021820825.1 Bacillota bacterium | reverse complement strand
CGCCATCCTGTGCTTTTAGCAAGATGGCCTCCTTGATTTCGGATCCGATTGTGTCTCCTTTCCATATGAATGATTCAATGCAAATGGAATCATTCGCCGCCCGAATATCGGCGAGCATCGATTGATACAGGGTGACGCCATACGTATAGACCTGCACACGACTCTGCCCAATGGCGATCTCGGGAAGGCGCAGGTGTCCCAGAGTGCCGCTGGCCCGACGGCGCCGAAAGCGTGTGCTGAAGGCCGAACTTGCAACAACGATGATCTGAAGAGCCAGGATGATGGCGACAGCCATAAAAAAACCGTCTTCGAGGCGCGCCGTGAGAGACATGTTGTCATCGCTCCTTAACGCAATCCTGAACCACACCAGTCTACCGTATATTTCTACATACTGTCAAAGAGTGAGTATCTGTTGGGCGCCTGCCAGGGCGATTCCGCTCTTGGCAGAAAGGTAGCTTTGCGCTGGTCGTCAATCGGCGGCGCGCCGGTCGAGGGATGTCGACGCGCGCAGATTTTGCATGGCCTTTGCCGCCTGTGTCAGCACCCGGTGGCGGGCGTTGTCATCCTGATCGAACACCTGCAGAGTGACAACGACCGAATAGGCGGCGGGGTACAGGTCAGCCACCATAACTTTTGGACTTGGCGCGCCCTGCGACGGGAACTCTTGCGCAAGAGCTTGCGCAAGGTGTTCAACCAGGACGCTTGGATCATAGTCGTAAGACACATCAAAGCGCACGCGCAAAAGGTGCGAACTGTATCTGGAACGATTTTCGATGATGGCCTGCACGAGAATGCCGTTTGGAATTACCTGGGGATACATTTCAGGTGTTTCGAGCAGTGTGTACATGAGGTTGATGTCCTTTACGCGACCAGAATAAATGGGGCGCATGGCCTCGTGTGGAAAACTGGGCATCAGGATTGGATACTGCCAGGTGATGAATGAAATCGAGTCGCCCACGCGAAACGGATGAAAAATCACGATCCATATCCCTGCGATCAGGTTCGAAAACATCGTCTGTCCTGCGAGTCCTATGATGACAGTCAAAAAGGCGCCGCCAAAGACAACGCTGGATAGGCCAACGCCCACCGCGCCCAAGGCGGCGAGCGCGACCAACACATAGAGCAGCAGGCGTGTCGCGTAACGGACAGTTGTCGCCGATTGCGGGCCGAGTCTGTCCACGGACAGGCGAAACACATGCCCTTCCAGCACCTTTGAAACGACGAAACCGATTGTCAAAACGAGCGCCAAACGAAAAATCTGCACAAATCCGAGCGGCACATTTTTGAGCAGACCAGCTCCGGGACCCACCAGAATTGTTATGAGAATTCCCGCAATGATCAACAGTACAAGCCAGGACAGCGTTTTTTTCCACTTGGTCTTTCTCGGGTCGCCGCCCGAATTGGTTGATGGCATGTCTGTTCCTCCCTCGGGGCAGATTCATGACGTGGTCTTATACATCGATCATGCTGATCTCATCAGGCAGTTTGACTTTCTCTACATTGCCACGAAACAGCGAAATGAGCAAGGCGACCACGCCAAACAGTGAAACGCCGATGAATGTCCAGTGAAATCCGCTGATCAGCGGCGCCGGAGGAGAGTTGTGCGGCGTAAAGTGGTAAATCAGTATGACCCCCTGAAAAATGGCGAACGCATAGGCGATTCCGACACTCTGACCGAGTGATCGAGCCATATTCAGCATACCCGAAGATACGCCCAACTGATTGCGGGGGGTGCTTCCCATCACGGAACTGTTGTTGGGCGGGGTGAAAACGCCCATGCCCACGCCGACAAAGAATAGCGCGACAATAATGTACGGAAGTCCTGTATGATCATTGATAAAGACGAGCAATACCGTTCCCAGCGTGGCGATGGCCATTCCCGCAACGGTGGGAATTTTGGATCCCAGTTTGTCGGCAAGGGTGCCGGCTATAGGCGTCAGCAACATCATCCCGATCGGGAGAGGAGTGGTCAGGAGTCCTGACTGCGATGACGGTTTCTTGAGCACGAGTTCAAAGAAATAGGGGATTATGTATAGCACGCCATACATAATCCCATAGGACAAGGAACCGGTGATGTTGCCCCATGTAAGTTGGGGGATTCTGAACAGGCCCAGGTCAATCAGTGGTGAAGAGTGACGTTTTTCTTGCAGGACAAACAGGAACGCAAGAGCTATGCCGACCACAAAATAGCCAAGAATCACCGGCGATGCCCAGCCCTGATTATTTCCTTGATTCAGCCCGAGCAGCAACAGCACAAGACTGATCGCCAAAATGGCGGCTCCAAGAAAATCAAATCTTTTCCACAGTTCTGCTGTGGATGCTGCCAACTGCTTGTCGCGGGGAAGAATCATGGCCGCCAGCGTCGTGCCGATAATGCCGACCGGCACGTTTACATAGAAGATGGAGCGCCAGCCGAAAACTCCGATCAGCAGACCGCCGATCGCCGGGCCAAGGGACAGGCCTACAGCCAGGGCGGAGCCCTGAATCCCAATTGCTTTTCCACGCACTTTTTCCGGAACGGCTGCAGTGACGATCGCCACGCTGTTTGCCTGCAACATCGTGGCGCCAATGCCTTGCAGGACCCGCGACGCAATTAAAAAGCCTAGGGTGGGGGCAGCTCCACAGAGCGCCGATCCAATAATAAACACGGTGAATCCAATGGTATATAAGGGTCTTCTGCCTACGATGTCGGCGATTCTGCCAAACATGGCGAGTAGTGCGGTGAGCGTCAATAAATAGGCGAGTGCGACCCAGGCGCTGGAACTTACGTTGACGTTAAATTGCTGGTCAATCGTGGGGAGCGCCACGGTGATGATGCTGCCGTCAAGAGCGGCCATAAACGCCCCAATACACACTGTCGCCACAACAAACCAGTGATAATTGTTCTTTTTTGTAAAAAATGATAATGGCAAGGCGTGTTTCAGTGCACTGGAATGGTCATTCATGGTGTTGACCCAAGCTGATCCGCTTGGGATCCCCCCTTTAACGAGTCTGGAATGGCTTTTCTGGTCAAACGCACCCTGTATTCGTAAGCATCGCCGCGGTAACTCGCCACGGAGAATTCGATAGGGTGGCCGCTGCGGTCTCTGGTCGTGCGAGTAATCTGGATGATGGGACTGCCGAGTGAACATCCGAGTTTGTGGACAATGTCCGGCGTCGCCGCCACAGCGCGGATGACTTGCTCCCCAGAAGCGATGGTTACGCCTTCTGCTTCCAGGACTGCATAAATCGGCGAATGTCTGAGCAGTTCTTCAGACAAAAACTGGCGCATGGTCTGTGGCAGATAGCTTTCGTCAGTGAAAATCGGTTCTCCGTGTTCTCCAATGGTGCGGGTCACTCTAAGGACGGGCGTCGAGACCGGGATGCGAAGATGGGTTGCGGCCGCGATGTCTGCCGCAGTAGTGTCTACATTTAAATCAATCAGATAGACTTGGTGCCCAAGGAAATCCAGTTCTTCCTTGAAGCCGTACAGCGGAGAGGAAGACAGCAGATGTTCCGGTCTGGCTACAAACGTACCGCGCCCCTGGCGTCTGATGAGGTCCCCGGAAGCCACAAGATCCAGGACGGCTTGCCGCACTGTGGTGCGTGAGACGCCGTGGGCCGACATCAGCTCCTGTTCAGTTGGAATCATGGTGCCTTCAGGCCATTCGTTGGACGCGATCCTCTCCAGCAGCCACGATTTCAACTGTAGATACAGAGGAAAGCCGGCCCGTGTCATCGTCATGGTCTCACCTCCGTTTTGTCTCTCCAAGATCATTATGACGTTACATCGTTATAACGTTTGTTTCCATTGTACTCGAAAGTTGATCCGAAACGGTTGTCGAATTTGTGAAATATGTAAGAGACCCGCGTTAACGGGTCCCGGCTGTTACTTTGCACGAGCAGGTCCAGCAGTGGCCGCATACTCGGAAGTTATCCCTGTTCTGCGCCGAACGATCTCCCATGTTGCGATACCGACCCCCGCTCCGAGGAGCAGGGCCGGGAACGCACCCATCGTCGATTGCCTGCGTATCGGTTTCCCAACACCACGCGTGACGTTTTGCATCAATTCCCACATGGTCGCATCACCCCCGTTTATAGCATGCGCCGTAACCGGGCGGCCATGCATTCGCAGCGGTGAG
>JAKADD010000277.1 GCA_021820825.1 Bacillota bacterium | reverse complement strand
AGCGCCAGGAGACTGTTGTCAAAGGAGCGGCGATGTTACGCTACCCCGAAAAATCGCCGTAGGCGAATTTTCTTCCCGGTTGTTGGTGCTGCGCAGCGTTGAGATTTTGCTTCGCAAAACTCAGCCATGGAAGTCTAAATGTGATGTGAGGCTATTCACGGCATATGAAAGATATCTTGGAGGAGGGGGAAAATGGAAGAGTTTATAAAGATGGCGCTTGGGTTCTCCGGAATCACGGCGCCAGCAGAGGACCTGCCTTTTCTGGCCGCACAGCTCGCAGGGATTGGAGAGGTCAGCGCTCTCGTGCAAAGCATCCATCTGAACGAGTTCGTTCCTGCGCTCATCTTCGAACCGGAGGTGGGCGCGGATGACTGAGCTTTATTACCAAACGATTGCGGAATTGGCTCCTAAGCTGCAACGGAAAGAGCTTTCTCCAGTTGAGTTGACCGAGGCCGTGTTAAAACGGACAGAAGCGCTGAATCCGAATCTGAACGCTTACCTGACGATCCTTGAGAAAGAGGCGCTTCAACAGGCCCGGCAGGCAGAGCAGGAAATTTCCTCTGGACATTGGCGGGGGCCCTTGCATGGAATACCGATGGCATTGAAAGATCTGTTTCACACAGATGGGGTCAAAACCACTGCAGGATCTTCTTTCCTTAAGGATTTCACTCCCCAAGAGAATGCGACCGTAGTGCAGCGACTGTTCAATGCAGGAATCGTCCTGACGGGCAAGCTGAATATGCACGAATTCGCCTTTGGCGCAACCAATGAAAATCCCCATTTTGGCGATGCCCACAATCCTTGGGATACAAACCGAATCACGGGCGGTTCAAGCGGCGGGAGCGCAGCGGCGGTGGCGGCGGGCCTTAGTATCGCCTCTCTTGGAACGGACACTGGCGGCTCGATTCGCACCCCGTCCTCTCTGTGCGGGGTGGTTGGGTTAAAACCTACTTTTGGGCGGGTGAGCAAGCACGGTGTGGTGCCCTTGGCTTGGTCGCTTGATCATGTTGGCCCGATTGCCCGCAGTGTGGAAGACGTGGCTATTCTTTTGGAAGCCATTGCAGGGTATGATATGAAGGATCCGACGAGCAAGAAAAAAGAAATTGGCTCTTACCGGAATGCTTTGGCAAGCGGAACTAAAGGATTGCGGGCCGGAGTGGTACGCAATTATTATGTAGGGTCAGAGCCGGATGTGGAGAACAATTTCCGGAAGGCTATTAAGAGTCTGGAAACGGCAGGGCTACATGTTTCCGAGGTGGAAATCCCCGAACTGGATGCGGCGTTGTTTGCTGAAATGATCATGATTTCCGCAGAGGCGTCAACCTATCACCATGAAAGACTGGCGGCGTCGCCAACCGACTTTGGTGCAGATGTACGCATTCTATTGGAGGCTGGCGAGCTGATTACGGCAGTTCAGTATATTAAGGCTCAGCAGGCCAGGCGCTTGATTCAAGAAGGCTTTCACCGTGTCTTTAATCAATTTGACGTCCTTTTGGCCCCGTCCGTACCTCTCACAGCCACTCCGATAGGAGTGCGCCAGTTGCAGACAAGCGGAACGCCCATTGACGTAACAATGGCCTTCGTCCAATTTGCGGCGCCAGCCAACCTGGCGGGGCTTCCGGCCCTGTCTCTGCCTACCGGACTCTCGGCGGAAGGCCTTCCCACAGGTATGCAGATTATCGGCAAGCCCTTTGGCGAGGAAACGGTACTTCGCGTAGGGGTTGAATATGAGGCGATGTCACCGTTGCAAGGGAAGCACCCGCTCGGCTGGACGTGATGTCGTGATACTTCTTACATTTATTATTCATCTTGTGCCTCGCAGAGGCATGGGTGATTGTTGAGACGATCCGCAAACTGACCATTCTTAGGGAGGAACGACTCATGACTGTAAGCAATCGCGTAGCCATCGTAACGGGTTCCGGGCGCGGAATCGGAGCGGAAACGGCGCGCCAGTTGGCCCGTCACGGAGCCAAAGTCGTTGTGACCGACATCAGCGAAGAACAGGCAGACGGTGTGGCGCAAGAGATCGTGCAGGCTGGGGGCGAAGCGATTGCAAGGACTGCGGACGTCTCAAAGAGGGATCAGGTCGAAGCGCTGTTTGAGGCGTGCGTCCACCACTTTGGCAGAGTGGACATTCTCGTCAACAATGCGGGCATCATTCGCGACAACCTGGTGCACAAGATGACAGACGATGATTTTGACGCTGTCATCGGCGTCCATCTGAAAGGAGCGTTTCTCTGCTCGCAGGCTGCGCAAAAATACATGGTGCCGCAAAAATACGGCCGCATCGTGAACTTTTCTTCGACTTCGGCGCTGGGCAATCGCGGTCAGGTCAATTATGCCGCGGCAAAAGCGGGAATTCAGGGCATGACAAAGACGCTCGCCATCGAACTTGGGCGCTATGGCGTCACTTGCAACGCGGTTGCGCCGGGATTCATCGAGAGTGATATGACACGGGCCACGGCGGCGCGCATGGGGATCGATTTCGAGCAGTTAAAGGAGTATTCTGCAAAGGAGACTGCTGTGCAGCGTGTGGGATTGCCTGCGGATGTTGCGCATACGGTGCTGTTTTTTGCCGCCGACGAATCTTCGTTTATCACCGGACAGGTTCTGTACGTTCGCGGAGGCGTCTGAGTTCTGGCAGGCTCATTCAAGGACACGTCGTAGAATGGGGTGATCGCGTTGTGGCGCGGGCTTTGATCGTAGTAGACATGACATATGATTTCCTTGCGGATGACGGAGCGCTCACCTGTGGGCTTCCTGGCCAGCAGGCGGTTGCGCCGGTGCTTGATCTGCTTGAGGAGTTCACACACACCGGAGAACTGATTGTCTTTGCCTGTGATGCGCACACAGTGAACGATCCGGAATTTGCTTTGTGGCCGCCCCATTGCGTGATTGGCACAAAGGGCGCCATGCTGTACGGACAACTGGCAGACTTTTATGATCGCCGCCAGAGCGACCGTGTACGCTATCTGCCAAAAACGAAGTACGACGCTTTTTTTGACACGCCGCTGGCTGATTGGCTGACCGCCGATCAGGTGTCTGCGGTCACTGTCGTCGGTGTATGCACCTCCATCTGTTGCTATGCGACAGCTCTCGGAGCGTACTGCAGAGGCTTCCAGGTTACTTCCGATCCGGCGGCCATGGCGGACCTTACCCAAGAGGCGCACGACTTTGCCGTGAATCACATGCAAAACGTACTGAAGGCCGAGATGATCAACAGGTTATGAGAATCTGTACAGCGCCGTTTGCGAAGGGACGTTGATGAACGGATGGCGGTAGTGGATGATGTCACAAAGCTGATTGGCAGGACACCCCTGCTGAAACTGCGGCGAGTGGCGCCAATAGGCGCGGCGGACGTGTTCGTCAAACTCGAACGCTTCAATCCTGGCGGCAGTGTGAAGGACAGGCCGGCTGTCAACATGATTGAGGCGGCGGAACGGGCAGGGCGCCTGCGCAAGGGGATGACGCTGATTGAACCGACCAGCGGCAACACAGGGATTGGCATTGCGATGGTGGCGGCGGCCAGGGGATACAGGGCGATTCTTGTCATGCCTGACACGATGACTTGGGAGCGCATTGCCATCCTGCGGGCGTACGGAGCGCAGGTGGTGCTGACTCCGGGCGCCCTGCGTATGGCTGGCGCTGTGCAAAAAGCGCAAGAACTGCAACTCGAAATGGGCGCTGAAGCGATGGTCGTGGGCCAGTTTGACAATCCCGACAACCCGGATGCGCATCGCAAGGGCACGGCGCTGGAGATTCTGGAGCAGACCGGGCGCCGGCTTGATGTGTTCGTGTCATCCGCAGGTACGGGCGGTACGGTGACCGGATGTGGAGAGGAACTCAAACGCGCATTGCCATCCGTGCAAGTGTATGTTGTGGAGCCAAAAGGCTCGCCGGTGTTGTCAGGCGGTCAGCCTGGTCCGCATAAAATCGTTGGAACAAGCCCAGGATTCATTCCGAAGATCCTTAACACGAGTGTCTACGACAGGATCTTGCAGGTATCCGACGAGGACGCCGTCGACATGACGAGACGGCTGGCTCGGGATGAAGCGGTGCTGACGGGTATTTCCGGAGGCGCGGTGGTATGGGCGGCGCTGCAGGCGGCGCGGGAAACGGGACCCGGAG
>JAKADD010000276.1 GCA_021820825.1 Bacillota bacterium | reverse complement strand
ACCGTATTCAATTTAAATTCCGGGCTGTATCTTGTTGTTTTTGCCAATATAAACACCTCGAATCGATTTACTTATTTTCACACTCTCGATTCGCTGTGTCCACCACTAAAGCCTAACATCAATAAGATCCGCATTTAGAACGAGGGACTTTCACCGGAGAAACACAATATATTGCCGCATGTCTGGTAGTAATCGTTGTTTTTAGGGGCGGCTATCTGATTGCGACGGTGTACTAAACTTTGATATGGAAAACGGCTGAGTTTCAGGAATCAAAGAGCGGTAAATCAGGGTCTGTCAAATAGCGCCCACCGAGAGTTACAGGTGGGCGCTATTTGACGCATACAACACTTATCTAATTTGCTTTAAAAATTCGTAATATTGTTCCGAAGCCTGCCTGTATTCATCTTCACTCAATAAACTATATTTGTGCTTAAGTTCAACCGTAATTCGACAGCCACAGAGAGTCGAGTTAAGCATGCAGACCGTCTCCGGTTCCGCTTGCTTTCGCGGTTGAGTGCCTGTATTCAGATTTTTACATTGAGTTTCCACCGCTGACGGAAGATGCATCGCGCCAACGCCATTGCCACAGGAAGGCAACAGCGACGATCGTCCAGGCCGCGAGAGCAACCCATAACGAAAATATAGGGATTGCGGCCAAAAAGGGCAGGCGATACACTGTCTCGAAGACGTTCGTGGCTGCTGTATACATTCCGAGTGGGAAAACGATGCTCCAGAGCGAAGGATGGTACGTAAAACGCTCCCTTTGAACGAAATACTTCCAGATGCCGATCAGCAGCAAAAATGGAATCCACCAGGTTCCCCATGCCCAGAGCATGATTGTGACTCCTTCGATAAAGGGGTCGACTGTAGCTAGAAAAGGTGCCAACGAAATGTCTGCAGACAGGTGGGAACCGGCCAGAGTCGTGATCGCCACAGCGCCCATGTTGATCCAGTAACTGGGCTGCAAGTCCGACGCCTTGATCGAGTAATAAAAAAAACGATGCAGGATAATGGCGATAAAAATCAGGTACAGCAATATCCCGACGGCCCAGAACATATACGCCGCAAACAGGATTGCTTCCGAAACGGCGGGCCACTGCGGAGCAACGACTGCGGCGAGAACGGTGACCGACTCGGCGCCGACAGTCGCAATGAGCCAGCCGCCGCTGATGACCTGTTCTTCAGGACGCGTGTTGTATACGGTTACAGCCATAACAACAAAATAGACGAGAATCAGCCAAGATACGGCGCCGACAATCCCGAGAACTGTGGCCCATACGTATTGACTGGAAAAAGCCAGGCGCGTTCCAACGACGTCTGTTCCTGCAACAAATGTGAAGTAGTTGAACGCGGTGCGGGCGTCAGTTAAATCCCGTCGCACTGCGCCAGGATACACGATTGCTCGCGTCAAGTAGAGCAGGGATATGATCACATATAAGAGAAGCGACAGATCCATAAACCACAGGGAAAACAGCTTTGCCCTTGCAAGCAGCAGTGCGATGGAAACGATGCCGGTCGCCATGACAGCCGCAAAATAGCCGCTAAACAGGTTTTCGATCGTGGATCCGAAGGGAGGTTTCATGGCACTATTATGTCTCTGCCGCTCCCGGTTGTCCAGTGTCTGCTTAAAGAACCCACATGGTATTCAACTAAGGGTGGATCAACCGGGAAGGCGGTTTTTTATTCGTCCTAAGTTCTGAGGAGACCAGAAGCAGAGCGCCTGCTGCACAGACTGCAAGGAGTAACAAACCGCCCAGGTACGTTCCGGTCGACTGTTTTATTGCGCCCATGACAAGTGGCGGGAAGATCGCCAATTCCACCTAATGCGCCAATGATGTCGACGACTTTTTCGGTCTGGGCAGGGAAGTGCTCCAGAACCAGTTTGAACACAGAACCATTTCCGATGCCAAGCATAGAGGTTGGACTGGATAGCTCTCATGGTTTGTTTTGTGTGGTCGAATGGGGTTGTATAGTCTAAATGTACCGGTAGGTTTGGATATTGTCGAAAAAATGCATCTGCAATATAGTTAAATAGGAATGCACAGTGACGAGCCAAAACAGAATCCAGTACATTCAGGGAGGGCGCGGATCATGACGGGACCCGCATTGCAGCGCCTCGACTCGCACCACGCGATTCACGAAACAGCGCTCGGAGAGGCTGAGGAACTGACGGATGGGCTGCGGACAGCGTGGCGTCAAAACGATGCCGTCAAGGCAGGAAGCATCGCACAGTGGCCGGTGGAGCACTGGGAAGAGCGGATTCTTCGTCACGCGGAAGAAGAGGAACTGGGCCTTTATCGCGAGCTGACGCAGGACAGGCCCGCACTGGCGGAAACTGTCGCGCAACTGCGCCGCGATCATGATCTCATGCGGCGTATCTGGGGAGAAGCGAAGCTCATGGCGGAGACAAAGGGAGCGGGCGACGACGTCCTGCTGCGGTTCGAGACTCTGTTGCTGATTGACGCCATCCACAGTCGCGACGAAGAAGAGAGACTGCTGTCCAGCTAGGGTTAAAGCCATTCCCGCCATAGACTTCCATGGAGCTTACGCTCCACCAAGCACGGGAAGAGTATACGCCTGCGGAGATTTTCAGATTAGACTTGTATCGCTAATTATATCGTATTAGGATGGAAAATAACGGACAGAAAAGAGGTTGCGCATGAGTGCGGACACCTTGGCCATTGACCGCGCAGATCTGTTGGCCGTTCTGGAACTGCGGTTTAACGCCGTTCCAGAACGGATACAGGCGCAGATTGCGGGTACTCAGGACGCCGCCGTCCTGGAACGGTTGATTCTTGTCGCAGCGAATGCGGAGAGCTGGAACGTATTTGTGGAGGAGCTTCAGGCTGGCGCGACGGCGTTTCGCATGATTGGCGAGCAGTTTAATCCACTGGGTCAAGCTTGACGAAGGGAGTGACAGGCATGGTGAAACGAACGTCTGCGTTTTTGGATACATTGCAGCACCTGCGCCGGGGCGAGCGCATCAATTAGGGCTGGACAGAGGAAAGTCCGCGGTCGCGGGCGTGGGAGGATGTATACCGCAACCGCTGGCAGCACGACAAGGTCGTGCGGTCGACGCACGGGGTGAACTGCACGGGTTCCTGCAGTTGGAAGATCCACGTCAAAGACGGCATCATCGCGTGGGAGACGCAGCAGACGGATTACCCGTCGCTCGGTCCGGATTTTCCGGAATACGAGCCGAGAGGCTGTCCGCGCGGCGCCAGCTTTTCCTGGTACACGTACAGTCCGCTGCGCATCAAGTATCCCTATGTGCGCGGCGATCTGCTGGTGTTGTGGCGGCATGAGATCGCACAGGGGGCGGACGCCGTGACGGCGTGGGGCAACATCGTCTCCGATCCGGAACGGGCCATACGTTACCAGTCCGCTCGGGGCAAGGGAGGCTTCGTGCGGGCAACCTGGGAAGAAGTCAGCGAAATGATTGCGGCAGCCTCCATTTACACCATTCGTGAATACGGTCCGGATCGGGTGGTCGGTTTCAGCCCGATTCCCGCCATGTCGATGGTCAGCTATGCGGCCGGATCGCGGTTTCTGTCCCTGATTGGCGGCACGATCCTCAGTTTTTACGACTGGTATGCGGATCTTCCGCCAGCGTCCCCCCAAGTCTGGGGAGAGCAGACGGATGTGCCTGAGAGTGCGGATTGGTACAATTCTTCGTATTTTATTATCTGGGGCACTAACCTGCCAATGACGCGCACTCCGGACGCCCATTTCATGGTGGAGGCCCGCTATAAGGGAACGAAAGTGGTGGGAGTGAGCCCGGACTACGCGGAGTACGTAAAATTCGCAGATTTGTGGTTGCCGGCGAAAGCAGGTACGGATGCTGCCCTCGCGATGGCGATGACCAACGTAATTCTGCAGGAGTTCTACGTGGATCGGCAGGAGGAGTACTTCGCGGGGTATGCCAAGATAAACACCGACCTGCCGTTTTTGATTACGCTCAGCGAGCGCGGGAACACCTTTGTGTCGGACCGTTTCCTGAACGCGCGCGATCTCGGCGACGCGGGAGACCGCGCAGAGTGGAAGACGCTTGTGTGGAACGCGGCGACGCAAAATCCAGCCGTACCCAACGGCAGTTTGGGGTTCCGTTGGGACGGTTCGGGCAAATGGAAT
>JAKADD010000275.1 GCA_021820825.1 Bacillota bacterium | reverse complement strand
CGCCGCAAACCATACTCTGTTGTGCTTCTTGATGAGGTGGAAAAGGCGCATCCGGAGGTGTTCAACGTCCTTTTGCAGGCGCTGGACGATGGACGTCTGACTGATGGCAAAGGACGCACTGTGGATTTTCGCAACACGGTGATCATCATGACATCCAATGTGGGCGCACAGTTGATCAAACGCGGCGGACCGCTTGGCTTCAAGAGCGGATCAGACAACGCTTATCATGACATGAAAGACCGTGTGATGGAGGATCTAAAGAAGACTTTTCGGCCAGAGTTCCTGAACAGGATCGATGAATTGATTGTCTTTCATGAACTTGGACAGGAGGATATCGCCAAGATTGTAACGCTTCTGGCTGGTGAACTGGGCAAACGACTTGAAGAGTATGGTCTGCATTTTACGCTGACCGAAACCGCCAAGGCCTTCCTGGCGAAGGAGGGATACGATCCGCAGTACGGCGCCCGGCCTCTGAAGCGGGCGATGCAACGGCATATCGAGGATCGACTGTCCGAGTCGCTGCTTGGCGCGGAGATCGAACGCGGCGATCATCTTGAGATCGATGTGGATCCAAACGGCGGCTTGCTCGTGCGGCGGGTGAACCAGCCTGTGCAGGCGTAATCTGCCCAGTGCAGGAGTGGCAGTTGCCGCAGGTTTTGCACAGCGAGCGTTTGCGCTGTGCAAAACCTGTTATTTTTATCCTTTTGGAACTGGTGATTTGGATTGCTCTGATGTATAGTGGAGGCGTTATGAAAAAGGCAAAAACAAAATTTGTGTGCACTGAGTGTGGGGCAGAGAGCCCCAAGTGGCTCGGGCGTTGTCCGGGCTGCGGCGCCTGGAGCGGCATGGTGGAGGAAACGGTTGCGCCGGCGCACGGCGGCCAGAGGTCAGGGATGGGCGGCGACGCTGCAGAACCGCTGCTCTTGCAGGATATCGATATGATTGAGGTGTCGCGTTTCTCTACGGGCAGCGGTGAATTTGACCGCGTACTGGGCGGTGGTGTGATTCCTGGTTCGCTCTTTCTTGTGGGCGGAGATCCTGGCATCGGAAAATCGACACTCCTGTTGCAGACTGCTCATGCGGTCGCGCGCGCGGGGGTTTCTGTTCTTTATGTGACCGGCGAGGAGTCGCCGCAGCAGGTCCGCCTGCGCGCCGAGCGAATCGGTTCATTTACTGACAGGCTGTACGTCCTGGCAGAAACGGATCTGGAGCGCATTGAGAGGCATGTAGCAGCGCTTGCTCCGCATTTTCTCGTCATTGATTCGATTCAGACTATGTCGCGTGGGCATGTGTCTTCCGCTCCTGGCTCGCCGCAACAGGTGCGAGAATGTACACTGTCCTTTCTGCGTATGGCTAAAGAGCGGCATTTGGCAACCTGCCTCGTAGGACATGTCACAAAAGACGGAACGATTGCGGGCCCGCGTCTGATGGAGCATATGGTTGACGCGGTACTCTATTTCGAAGGGGACCGCCATCACCGTTTTCGCATTTTGCGCGGCGTAAAGAACCGTTTCGGGTCGACCAATGAAATCGGCGTTTTTGACATGCAGTCTGCAGGCTTGATTGATGTTCTGAGTCCGTCGGAGCTGTTCCTCGCGGAACGCACGGCCGGGTCTGCCGGATCTGCCGTGGTGGCCAGTCTGGAGGGAACAAGACCGGTGTTGGCCGAGGTGCAGGCGTTGGTCACTCCGACCGCATACGGCACGCCGCGCCGCATGGCGTCGGGACTCGACTACAACCGGGTGTCGCTGCTCATGGCGGTGCTGGAAAAACGTCTTGGGTTATATCTGCAGAGTCAGGACGCATATGTCAATGTAGCGGGTGGAATGCGCATGGAAGAACCGGCGATCGACCTTGGCATCGCGCTCTGCATCGTTTCTAGTTTTAGGGAAACGGCAATCGCTCCAGGCGTCGTTCTGATGGGGGAAGTTGGGTTGACGGGCGAGGTGCGCGCGGTAACGCGTCTTGACCAGCGCGTTCAGGAAGCGGAGAAGTTGGGTTTTTCCCGTGTCATAGCTCCTGCTTTGAATGTGGGGCGTTTGACCTTGCCGGCGACTTCCGGCATAGAGGTCATCGGTGTGAGTTCTGTTCAGGAGGCCTTGCGAATTGCGCTGGGAGGGTGACCGCAATGCGGGAGGATGGGAAACGCGACGATGGCAGGCGCGACAACTTTATGATGCGAACGCTCCGGATGGTGGCGCCGGGCACGTCCATTCGCGAAGGCGTCGACAATGTATTGCGCGCGAATACGGGCGGCCTGATCATTGTGGGGCATGATGCGCTGGTGCACTCCCTGCTGGACGGTGGATTTGCGATTGACTGTGAACTGACGCCGGCAGGACTCTATGAATTGGCGAAAATGGACGGAGCCATCATCCTGAGTGAGGATCTGAAACGTATTTTGTACGCGAACGCACAGATCAACCCCGATCCAACGATTCCCTCCCATGAGACGGGAACGCGCCACCGCACGGCTGAACGGGTGGCCAAGCAGACAGGGAGGCTCGTGATCTGCGTCTCCCAGCGCCGCAATGTCATCACGCTGTATCAGGGGAATATTCGTTATTTATTGAAAGACTTGAGCGTGATCATCACAAAAGCCAATCAGGCGATACAGACTCTCGAACGCTACAAAGCGGTTCTTGACGCCAGTCTCAACAACCTCTCCGCGTTGGAAATGGAGGAGGTGGTTACACTCGCTGATGTTGCAGGCGTGTTGCAGCGCTTTGAAATGGTGCTGCGGATCAAAAACGAAATCAAACGCTATATTACTGAACTCGGTACGGAAGGGCGATTGATTTCCATGCAGATGGACGAATTGGTATCCAAGATCGACGAAGAGGCGTATCTGCTTGTCAAGGACTACTCGGCCCCTGGTTTTGAACTTTCGCCACACCAGATCCTTACGCAGATTCACGCTCTGGATTCCGAAGAACTGTTAAATGGACAGGTGGTTGTCCGGACATTGGGTTATTTGGAAACCGCCAATTTTGTGGAAACCGGAATCGCGTCGCGGGGCTATCGCCTGCTGCACAAGATTCCGCGATTGCCGCAACCCGTCATAGACAATCTGACGGAGGAATTCGCAACGTTGGGGCGTATTGTATCAGCGTCGGTGGAGGAACTGGATGACGTTGAGGGGATCGGCGCTGTTCGCGCCCGTTCAATCAAGGATGGGCTGAAGCGGATGCAGGACCTCGCCCTGTTTGAACGCAACCTGTGAGAGCATCCTGTCCTACATACATAGAGGAGGGTTCCAATGCGCACTTCACTTGCTAATGCGTTAACCATTCTGAACCTGATATTGGGCATGTTGGCTGTTATGCTGGCCATTCAGGGTGATTTTCAGATCGCAGCGCTGTTTGTGATTGCCGGGATGGTGTGTGATGGTCTGGATGGATGGCTGGCGAGGGCTCTGCACATACAAAGCGATTTTGGAAAAGAATTGGACTCGCTGGCTGATATTGTTGCGTTTGGAGTCGCGCCTGCAGTGATCATGTATGTCGCCGTACTCAGGAACGTGGGGATTGTGGGCGTGGTGATCGCGGTGCTGTTTCCAGTCGCGGGAGCGCTCAGGCTGGCCCGTTTCAATGTGCAGCCAGGCCGGACAAACTACTTTGTGGGTTTGCCGATCACTGCGGCAGGCGGCATTTTGGCCACGTTTGCGTTGTACCACGGACTCATTCCCACGCTCTGGCTGCCTGTGTTGACTGTCGCTTTGAGTTACCTGATGGTCAGCAAGACCAGGTATCCCAACTTTAAAAAATTGGGACTTCCACGCAAAGCGTATATTGCCATACCTGTACTGGTTGCGGTTGCAGCGGCAGTCATGATCACGCATCGCGATGTGATGGCCCGTTTTATCTTCCTGATTTTGGCGGTGTATGGAGGGTACGGGATATGGTATGACGCCCGCTCGATCTGGCGCAAGAAACTACGCAAGGGAGAAAGCGACCGTTATCGCTCCACGTAGTGGAGCCGTGGTGTCCAGAAATACTTAATGTTTCGTAATTGACCCCTTGATGTACCCATGATAGTCTTAAGATGTCTACGTTTAAAAACTTCAGTTTTGACTATACTGGGATACAGGAGGTGACAAATGTTGGTGCGGAAATTGATTCAGCTATTTTTCCTCATTATCGGTCTGGC
>JAKADD010000274.1 GCA_021820825.1 Bacillota bacterium | reverse complement strand
TCGCTTTGCAGCGTGGCTGCAATCTCTCCATCCGTCGCGAAACGTCCAGTCTGCAGCCCCTGACGAATCAGCGCATGAGCCAATTTGACGGGCCGCACTCCAGTCAAAATGCCCCATGGTTGAGTCATGCCCGTCCACTCCGCCAGAGTCTCGTGCAAAGCGAAGAGGATGGCTCGCTTCGCGACTCTGCGCATAAGCGTTGCGTCCGCCCCGGAATGCACGGGAAGGCGGCGAGAACGGCGAACGACGCGCCGCATCGCGCGGTCCGCAACGCCGTCCGCAACGCCGTCCGCTTGCGCGCCCGCCGTCGCGGACGCCTGTGCTGCCAGAGCCGCCGCGTTCGCTGTCTCACCTTCGTCCGGCGCCCGTTGCGCGTCGCCCGGATTTTCCGGCGCGCCCGCCGTCGCCGTAACGGTTGCTTCCATTTGCTGCTCTTCGCTCACAGTGTCGATCCGTACAAACAGATCTCCCGCTTCACCCTGTCCATTTTCGTAAACCACATGCGCGGACGGGATAAACAGTTTCAGCATGCGTTCGACATCTCGGCGACAGCAGGAGTCCACTTTCGTCATGCCAACAATCACAAGGTCGCCGCTCCCATCCAGGCGATTTCGCCGCAATCACACTTACAATTGAACTTCAATACGTCCTGCGCACTCTTCCGTAAACTCGCCGATTACCGCAGTCTGATCCATTCCCGCCTGCTTTTGCGCCGCTACAAACGCAGACGCCTCGCCGCCTGGCACGGCGAACAGCAATCCGCCTGACGTGACGGCGTCCGCCAGGATTACGCGGGTCAACTCTTCCACAGCAGGCGCAAAATCCACGAACGGTTCCACGAACGCCCGGTTGCGTTTGCTGCCTGCGGGCACGAGACCGCGCTGCGCATAGTCGCGCGCGCCGATCAGAAACGGAACCGAGTGCGCCGCAAGGCGCAACCCCAGTCCGGACCCACGCACCATTTCCAGCGCATGGCCGAGCAGTCCAAACCCGGTCACGTCAGTCGCGGCATGCACCTCGTAGGCTCTGCCCACTTCCGCAGCAGCGCGATTCAGTTGGGCCATGTAATGGATGGCCTGCGCCTGCGCCTCCTCACTGACCTGCGCTTCCTTGATCGCTTTTGTGACAATGCCCATGCCGATTGGCTTTGTCAATACGAGCGCATCCCCCGCTCTGGCCCCCACATTGGTCCAGATATCGTCAGGATGGATCACGCCCGTCACAGCCAACCCAAATTTGGGATCCACATCGTCGATTGAATGTCCGCCAAGCAGCGTGGCGCCAGCCTCCCGCACAGTCGCGGCCGCGCCCCTCAAAATATCCGCCAGAATCTGTTTGTCCAGTTTGGCGATGGGGAATCCGACGATATTCAGAACCGTCAGCGGTTTCCCCCCCATGGCGTAAATATCGCTCAAGGCGTTGGCCGCCGCAATCCTGCCAAAGTCGTACGGATCATCGACGATCGGTGTAAAATAATCAATTGTCTGCACAAGCGCCAGATCAGGGCCAAGGCGATACACACCTGCGTCATCCCCTGTCTCCAGGCCAACCAGCAAATCCGGATGGGGCTCATCCGCCGGAATGAACGATAAAACTTCCTGTAGGTCCGCCGGACCTATTTTACATCCTCACCCGGATTTCTCAGTGAGAGTTGTCAGCCTAATCGCTTTGCGCCGATCGAGCTGCCGCTCCCCGGATACCCTGGACAAGGGCTTCGTCTTCCCATGGAAAGACTGTTCGGACATCGCAGATCACCTCCTCCTTGGCCACGCGCGCCACAATGGGCGGCGTTTCTTCGCGCAACGCAGCCACCAGCTTATCCGGACTTCCGGACATCGGGTAGAGGGCCAGCGCGCTGGACGCCAACTGTTCTGTGGGAAGCGCGCCTCCCCCTACCTGGGCAGTCGTTTCAATCACGCGGCAACGAACATATCCGCCTGCGCAGAGTGTGATCTCTCTGGCCAGCTGCTCGGCCCGCGCGCGCAGATCTGCTACCGGGGTCGTGAGCATGCGCAACGCGGGAATCTTTTCGAGCGCTTGCCCCTCATCACGGTAGAGACGCAGTGTGGCCTCCAGCCCCGCGAGCGTCAACTTGTCCACACGGAGCGCACGCGCCAGTTGATTTTTCTTCAAACGGTCGATAAACTCCCGACGGCCGCAGATGAGGCCCGCCTGCGGCGCTCCGAGCAGCTTGTCGCCCGAAAACGTCACCACATCCACCCCAGCCTCAACACTGGCGCGCACGGTCGGTTCATCCCCGATGCCCAGTTCCCGCAGGTCAACGAGACTCCCGCTGCCCAAGTCCTCGTAGAAGGGCACCTCAAATTTACGCGCCAATGCCACCAACGCCGCGAGCGGGGGATGATAGGTGAACCCCACAATACGGAAATTGGAGGCATGCACGCGCATGAGCAGATCAGCGCCCTCAGTCAGCGCCTTCGCATAGTCGCGCTCATGTGTTTTGTTGGTGGTGCCCACCTCAACCAAGTGCGCCCCGCTCGCCGCCATCACTTCAGATATACGAAATGATCCGCCTATCTCCACCAGCTCTCCGCGTGAAATCACCACGCGCCTGTCTTTGGCCAATTCGTGCAGGACAAGCCAGACTGCGGCTGCATTGTTATTGACGACCAGCGCCGCCTCCGCGCCCGTGAGTTCACACAGCAACCCCTCCACATGGCTGTAGCGCTCGCCGCGTTCACCGCTTTTCAGGTCGAATTCGAGATTGCTGTACCCGCTCGCCACATCGGCCACAGCCGCGATCGCTTCCGCCGCCAGCGGGGCGCGCCCGAGATTCGTATGCAACACCGTACCCGTCGCGTTGATCACATGGCGCACGTGCATAACCGTGCGCGCCTTGAGGCGTTCTTTGGCCAGTCTGGTCACCGCCTCCTCCGAAAGATCCGGAGAGAGGCCAGAGCGGACCTGATCGCGCAATGCGTCAAGCGCCTCCTGCAGACTCGCCACTACATCGAAACGCATATACTGCTCCAGCCACTGCTGCACCTCTTCGTGTTCCAGCAGTCGATGCACAGCAGGCAAATCGCGGTAACTCCCTGATTCCGCCAATGCGTACACTCTCCATCTATGTGACCTGTTACGGCGCCACACTCCCCGGCAAATCCGGGCGAGTCCGCAGTGTCGCATGCTCTGATTATAACAAATTGCGCGTTTCGGAATGCAGACGGCTCCGCCGCCCACAGTCCGGGTGTGGTATAGTCGGTCTGCAGTCAAGTCTATTTGGATTATCACTGCTCCCCTAGAGACAACGAAACGGAGTGTTTGCGATGTCCCTTGAACAGTCGCGAAAGTGGCATGAACGAGCGCAGGATGTGATTATCGGCGGCGTGAACAGCCCCTCGCGATCCTTTAAGGCGGTTGGCGGCGGGGCGCCCGTCACCATGGCGCGGGCAGCAGGAGCCCACCTGTACGATGTGGACGGCAATCGCTATATTGACTACCTCGCCGCTTATGGCCCCATCATCCTGGGGCACGCTCATCCGCATGTGCTTCAGGCGGTCGCGGCCGCCATGAGCGAAGGCAGTTTACTCGGAACGCCTACCAAGTGGGAAACGCTGTTTGCAGAGCGTCTGCGCTCCGCCATCCCAGAACTCGAACGCATTCGGTTCGTCAACTCAGGAACAGAGGCGATGATGTCCGTGATTCGAGTCGCACGCGCATACACCAAACGTTCCCGGATTCTTAAATTCGCAGGCTGCTATCATGGGCACGCCGACCTCGTGCTCGTTGCAGCAGGTTCCGGACCCTCATCACTCGGTGTTCCAGACAGCGCTGGAGTGCCCGCTTCCATTGCGAGCGAGGTTGTCACAATCCCTTTCAATGACACTGCCGCTCTGGAGCAGGCGTTCGCCGCTTATGGAGACCAGTTTGCCTGCGTCCTGATTGAGCCTGTCGTCGGAAACTTTGGCGTCGTGGAACCTGCGCCGGGGTTTCTGGAGGCTGTTCGCGCTCAGTCGGACGCTCACAACACCTTGCTTGTCTATGACGAAGTCATCACCGCGTTTCGCTTTCGTTTTGGCGCCGTGAAGTATAACGCGGTACAGCCTGATCTGATGGCTCTCGGCAAGATCATCGGCGGCGGACTGCCCATCGGCGCGTACGGCGGCGCACAGGCCATCATGGAGCAGGTGTCGCCGCTT
>JAKADD010000273.1 GCA_021820825.1 Bacillota bacterium | reverse complement strand
AACAGGTGCATTACGGACTATTCACGGAGCAGAGTCGAAAGGCTAGGGCGGCCAAATCCCTGTTCGAAATGTTGCGGACAAAGGGCCGCGCTGAACCGATCGCCGCGGGCAAGCTTTTGGAGTGGACTGTGCAGTCTGGATTTCAGGTGCCCGGATCAGAGCGCTTTCGCGTGCTCAATCTGCGCTTTCACGATGAGCATCTGAGTCCCTATTTTAAGACAGACATGAATCTCTTTCATCTTCTGATGCTCGATGAGCAGACTGACATCGCCGTCCTGAAAACAGACGACGGCATTCTGTTCACGTTTGAAGGATTGCCGGACACTCCGCAAAAATTCAGTCTGCATGGTCATGACACCCGATAACGCAGTTTCCCGGTCAGTGGTCTGGCGCGCAGATAGGCGAAACGTACAAGCCACATGAGATAGACAATCAGCAGCACATTCGCGCTAAAACTCTGCGCCATGGCAAACGTGTCATAGAGTCCATGGAGGAGAGCGGGAATGACAAACGCTCGCCACACGGGCTCGCCTGCAAACTTGGCGCGACTGAAACTGGCTCCCATGACGATTCCAAAGAGGGCGTGCGCAGGCACGGCTGTAAACGCGCGCACAAAGGCTGTGGACAGGCCGTAACTTGTTACATAAAGTATATTTTCCACAGTTGCGAACCCCATTCCGATGGCCACGGCATACAGAATTCCGTCATACGGTTTTTCAAAAAATGGTTTCCTGTAGACAAGCCGCCGGAAAAGCAGTCCTTTAATGGACTCTTCGGTGGCGCCGGCAATGAAAAACGAAGTCACCAGCGTGACCAGCAGGGCATTTTGCGGCTCTGGGGTATGGCTGTACACATCCAGTAAAAATCGTTCCGCGAGTCCCGCCGGCAAAACGGCGACGGCTCCGAGGATAAATAGCAGCAACACGTACTGTGGCGCGACGCGATGACGGGCCGCCCGATAGATGTAGGCCAGAACCGCCAGCGCCGGAAGGACGGCGGCGAGTACAAGCATTTTTTTCCCCCTTCGGGTTTGCTGTGCTGACGTTGCTTGTGTTCTTTAGAGCAGCAGAATCTCCTGTGCATAGGGTGACCGGATTCGCTGCAAATATTTCATCGCAACAGGGATGGCAGGATATTGCGCGGCTGTTCGGCTGTTGGAAGGAGAGAATCAGTTGCGCGGATTCAGTAAGGCGCTCGAACATGAAGTGCATACGCCCATCACATATCGCTGGCGACTTGGCGACGATCTCCTGGTGCTGAATGACTGGCTGGCGCATACGGTGGAGATTCGCTTTCTCGGCGAGCGCCGTTGTATCGCCTGTGGCAGAAAGGTTACGAAACTGTACCAGAATGGGTACTGTTTCCCGTGTGTCACTTCTCTTGCAGAGACTGACCTCTGTATTGTGAAGCCTCATGAGTGCCATCACCATCTTGGAACGTGCCGAGACAATGAATTTGCGGAAACTCAGTGTATGATTCCTCATTATGTATATCTGGCGGTGAGCAGTCATGCGAAAGTGGGGCTGACCAGAAAGAATCGACAATGGATTCGCTGGGTGGACCAGGGCGCGCATCAGGCCATGCTGTTTGCGCAACTCCCCACCCGCAAGGCGGCGGGGGAGTTTGAAATGGAGGTCGCCAAAAACCTCTCTGACAAGACTGACTGGCGCAAGATGGTGCAGGGCGTACATGAAACTGTGGACTTGACAGCGCTGGCGCAGGCGGTGTATGAACGGCTTCCCGACACGCTGAGGCCATTCGTGCTTGACGATTTTGCCGTCTGCGATCTGCAGTATCCGGTCTGCGAAGGCGAGACGCCAAAGGCAAAATCGCTGGATTTGCAAAAGGAATCCGTTTCTGGCCGCCTGATCGGAATTCGTGGACAATACCTGCTGTTTCCCCACGGCTGCCTGAATATCAAGAAGCATGCTGGCATGCTTCTTGAAGCAAATCCCATTACATGAGACCGTGCATCAGGGGGTAGACTGTGTCCTAAAGACGCAGTGGCGGCAAGGAGGGAGATCATGACTTGGGTGTATGAAGCGCGCCTGTACGATTCGCGGTCAGTGGCAAATTACGTCGCCATGTGCGTACGCGACGACCAGATTTTGCGAGGTCATCACCAGCCCCTGGTTCAAATCTACCGTACATGCAAAGGCAACTACGGCGTACGCTATCAACCTTCTCTATCCATGTGAACGTTCGCGGTGAACGTTCACACCATGATGCCGGCAATACTGTGGCACTGCCAAAATCGAATGTGTTACAATACTTGAGACGCCACTAGAAACAGACGTCAAAAGGAGATGCGTCAGATGTCCTCTTCGCTGAGCATTGTGTTTTGTAAAAAGAATTTGGAACTGTACTCGCAATCCGTATATGAGGCCCTGAAAGAAACGTATCCGGATGCCCAGATTGAGGTCAAGGACTGCGTGGATATGTGTGGAACATGTACTGACATTCCCTTTGCGATACGTAACAACGCGCTGATTGGCGGACGTGATCCACAGGGTCTCTATCGCAAGCTCGAACGTGGCATGAGCTTTCTCAGTTCACCCACGCTGCCAGGCACAGCGACTTATCGTGAAGATGAGCCGGAGACGCCTCAAGCCGTAAAAGCGGCTGCCGGGTCGAACGCCTGATCAAAGAGCGACCGTGGAGCAAGCCGGTTTAGCGAATTTGTGCGCGATGGATCGATTTTGGTCCATCGTTTTTTTGTGCAACTCGTTAAACACCGTTGCATTCTGTTCAGGTCTGGTCATTTGTCTCAGTCCTGAACCATGCCTCTCGAATAAGGTGTCATATGCCATATATGCGAGGTGTGCTGCTTTGCAAGCGAAACGCAACGCGATACAGAGTGCAGTGAATAAGAAAGCCAAGCGAGCGGAGCCTGCGATCAGGCAGAAAAAGAAAGCGCCGTCCGGCATCCTGGATTTCGTGACCATTGTGGACCGCTATAAACATGCTGTTGTCAATATTGAAGTTGAGCAGGAGAAAACCCGTTCGCGCACGTCGCTGTTTCCGTTTGGCGCACCCTGGGAGTTGCCGGTAAACGCACCGCAGGCTCTGAACATCGGCTCTGGATTCATATTTGATCGACGCGGCTATATCCTGACCAATGAACACGTCATTCACGACGCGTCACGCGTCAGCGTACAGATGCTTGGCAGGGAAAAACCCATCGTGGCAAAGGTCGTGGGAACAAACTACGAACATGATCTGGCCGTGCTAAAAATCACCATGCCGAGGGCCATTCCTGTCCTGCAACTGGGGCGTTCGAAGGATGTCAGGGTCGGTGAATGGGTGCTTGCCGTCGGAAACCCGCTCGGCCTCGACCATTCGGTAACAGTGGGCATTGTGAGCGCAAAGGAGCGGCCGATGCAGATTGGCGACCGTTCCTATCCTCATCTTCTGCAGACCGACGCCGCTATCAATCGCGGCAATTCCGGCGGGCCGCTGATCAATATGCGCGGCAAAGTGATCGGCATCAATACGGCTGTGAGTCAGAGCTCGCAGGGAATCGGCTTTGCCATTGCTGTGAATGTGGTACGCGATGCGCTCAAAGCGATGATGGGGGATGCGTATCAGGAAGCGCGGGTGTGATCCATTGACCATTGCATCTTTATGCATTTTCGAGTATACTTTAAACTACAGAGGAAGTGCACCTAGGGATCCGGCTGGGCCGCTGCCCGGACAGGACCAAGCGGTGCAGGCGATGATTTGTCATGCCACACCGTGAGTATAAAAGACTCGGCGGAGAGGTTCCCTGATTGCGGGGGATGCTCCGCTTTTGTTGTTTTCTTTCACGTGCAACGCCAGGGAGAGCGGTTTGCAAAGTCTGCCTGAGAGAGGGGAGTGGCGCCTGTGTCATTTTTAGAAAGAGAAGAACATGACGCCTGCGGTATCGTGGCCTGGATTGACAAAGCGCCTGCGGGTTCAAGAGACAACGTGTTGAATGCGCTGACAGCTCTGAACCAGATGCATCACAGAGCCGGATTTGTAAGCGAAGAGGGCGACGGTTGCGGGATACTCATGGATTTGCCCAGAGGAATGTGGGCCGAACATCTGCGCGACGCTGGACAGGATCCACTTCTGGCTTATGATCCGGGGTTTGCTGTTGGTCACCTGATCTTCAATGAATGGCGGCATGTGGAGCAGGCCGACTGG
>JAKADD010000272.1 GCA_021820825.1 Bacillota bacterium | reverse complement strand
GGTTCCGCAGGACGACGCCTCGTTACTCTGGATCAACAGCGGAATGGCGCCGCTCAAACAGTATTTTGACGGACGCGTGACGCCGTCGAATCCGCGCTTGGCCAACAGCCAAAAATGCATTCGCACCAACGATATCGAAAACGTCGGAAAAACGGCGCGCCACCAGACATTTTTCGAGATGCTCGGGAATTTTTCGATCGGCGATTACTTTAAACGGGAAGCGATTCACTGGGCGTGGGAGTTTCTGACGGAGCGGCTGCATCTGGATTCCGACAGGCTGTCCGTAACCATTCACCCGGAAGACGAGGAAGCGTTCCTCATCTGGCATCGGGAGGTTGGTATTCCAGAAGAGCGTATATTGCGGCTGGAGGACAATTTCTGGGACATTGGCGAGGGGCCTTGCGGACCAAACTCCGAAATTTTCTTCGACAGGGGGCAGGACGTGGGGTGCGGGCGTCCAGAGTGTGACGCGAGTTGCGACTGCGACAGGCATCTCGAAATCTGGAATCTGGTATTCAGCCAGTACAATCACAATCCGGATGGATCTTACACATCGCTTCCCAAGAAAAATATCGATACAGGCATGGGACTGGAACGGACAGCATCCGTTTTGCAGGGTGTATCCAGCAATTTTGACACCGACCTGTTTCGGCCCATCATCGACGCAGCGGCGCTGCGAGTGGGTGTAGCCTACAACAGTCACGCGGCTGGCGATACGGCGCTCAAAGTCATCGCCGACCACGTGCGGACGGTCGCCTTCTCCATCACGGACGGCGTGTCGCCGAGCAACGAGGGCCGCGGATACGTGATTCGTCGGCTGCTGCGCCGCGCTGTGAGGAATGGGAAATTATTGGGATATGACAAACCGTTCTTGCACACTCTGGTGGGCGTGGTCGGCGAGGTGATGGTTGACTATTATCCTGAGGTGCTCGCCAAAAAAGAGTACACGGAACGCATCATCCGGCTTGAAGAGGAACGTTTTTTTGAGACCCTCAGCGAAGGGGAAATGTTGCTGGCCGCTGTCGTTTCCCGTCTGCAAAAGGCGGGCAACGATACGATTCCCGGAGACGAGGCGTTCAAACTGTACGACACGTATGGATTTCCCGTCGACATGACCGAGGAAATCGCTGCGGAGGCCGGTCTGACAGTGGATCGCGTTGGCTTCGAGAGCGCGCTGCGTGAACAGCGGGAACGCGCCCGCAGCGCCAGGCAGGACGTGGACAGCATGCAGGTCCAGACAACGCTGCTGCGCGATCTGACGGTGTCCAGCGAATTTGTCGGGTATACGGAGACCAGTACAGCGGCTCGCATTGAGGCATTGATCGTGGAAGATCGCCTGGAGCAGCGCGCGGCGCTCGGAGAACGCGTGCAACTGATTCTCGATCGCACGCCGTTTTACGCAGAAAGCGGCGGTCAGGCGGCCGATCGGGGCGTGCTGATCGGGGAGGGATTTGAGCTGCGGGTGCTGGACGTGCAGAAGGGGCCGCACGGACAGCATGTCCACGCCTGTGAAGTGACGATGGGAACAGTTGCGGCGGGTGCGCTTGTTACCGCGGCTATCGATGTTGTGCAACGGTCAGACATAACAAAGAATCACACGGCCACCCATCTGCTGCACAAGGCGCTGCGCGAGGTGCTTGGCGAGCACGTGGCGCAGGCCGGTTCACTCGTTCAGGGTGAACGGCTGCGCTTTGACTTCTCGCATGTGGGTACGCTGACCAGGGGAGAATTGGAACGGGTCGAACGCCTGGTCAATGAGCAAATCTGGCGTGACGAGCCGGTGGCGACGGAAACGATGGGGCGCGAAGACGCAAAAGCGCTGGGAGCGATGGCCCTGTTTGGGGAAAAATATGGCGAGGTCGTACGCGTGGTACGCGCCGGCGCGTATTCGATCGAGCTTTGCGGCGGCTGCCATGTCAAACGCACCGGTCAAATCGGCTTGTTCAAACTGGTGTCCGAAGGTGGGATTGGTTCCGGCATTCGCCGGGTGGAGGGGGTGACCGGACAGCATGCGTATGCGTATGTTCTCGCGCAAGAGCAGTTGCTTATCGCCGCAGCAGAGCAGGTGCGGGCGAACCCGCAGCAGCTGCCCATGCGGATTGAAGGCATGCTGACGCACGTGAGGGATCTGGAACGTCAGGTCGCTGCTTTGACAGCCAAACTCAGCGGACTGGAGGCAGTTCAACTGCTCTCTTCAGTGGAGTCTGTCGCAGGAAGGAACATGCTGGTTGCGGAATTGCAGGGCATGGATGTGGAAGCGCTGCGCGTGGTTGCGGATCGTCTCAAGTCCAGCCGCTCGGATCTGCTCATTGTCCTGGGTTCAAAAACTACAGACAGAGTGAGTTTTGTTACAGTGGTGCCGCCCGACTTACAGGAACGGGGTGTTCATGCGGGTCGACTGATCAAGGATGTCGCCGCAGTCGTCGGGGGTTCCGGCGGGGGCAGGGCGGATATCGCGCAGGCCGGGGGCAGGGAACCAGGGAAACTGCCGGAAGCATTGCGCGTTGCACGGTCCCTGGTGCGCTCATTGCTAGAAGCGTAACAATTGGAACGAAGGATTTTCCCTGTGCTTGTGGAATAGTATGGGTGGTCGAACCATCATTCGTGAAGGGGTGTGGCTGACGTGTCTTCTTTTGAAGAAACGATGCAGTTTCGGGTTCGGCCGGATGAACCGTCACGAGCGGAGCGGGCGCTGCTGCTGGCGTATGATGCCCTGTCAGAAAAAGGGTATAATCCGATCCACCAAATCGCCGGCTATCTCATTTCTGGCGATCCTGCCTACATCACAAGTTTTAAAGATGCCCGCGACGCAATCAGGCGAGTGGAGCGCGACGAGTTGATTGAGGAACTGGTGCGCGCCTATCTGGCGTCTCGTTTATCATCATGAGACTGATGGGAGTCGATTATGGCGATGTGCGCATTGGCATCGCCCTGAGTGATCCGCTGCTTATCACTGCGCAGACATTTGAAGTGATTGATCGACGTAAAACCAGGCGTCCAACGGAACGCATCGCCCAGATTGTGATTGAGCAAAGTGTGGACGTGATCGTCGTTGGATTGCCTGTCAATATGAATGGAACGATGGGTGAACGGGTAGCGCGCACGCAGGAATTTGCAAAGGAACTTGAAGAGTTGACTGGATTACAGGTAAAATGGATGGACGAGCGTTTGACAACGGTGCGCGCCGAACAGATTCTCATTGAAGGCGATGTGCGCCGCAAGAAACGCAAAAGCGTTGTGGATAAGGTTGCGGCAGCGCTGATATTGCAGGCATACCTTGACGCAAAGGGGAGAATGTGAATGTTTGATGACCTGTTGCAGGGACTTGTCGTTTTAACGGACGATGACGGTGAGGAAGAGCCGTATCACGTTTTGCGCGTTCTTGAAATGGAAGGCCATCACTATGTTCTCCTGCAGTCAGAACTGGATCCCGGTGAAGAGCCGCTGATTTTGCGCGTCGATGGAGATATCGAGGCGGACAGTGCGTCGCTGATAGGCATTGAGGATGACGACGAATGGGACAAAGTGGCGGAGGCGTTTGATACTTTGATGTTTGAACTGGATGACCTGAGCTGATGCGCGGCGGAATGAAAAGCTGGTCGGGAAAGGTGCGGCGTTCGGTTTTTTTCGGCGTCATCGCGGCCGCGGTTCTCGTCGGCGCTTTTTTTGTGGTTCGCGCCGTGGTGGTGTACACGCCCTTCGGACGTTCCGGGCACAAGACCTGGATTGATATTCGACCTGGAGCGTCCAGCCAGGAGATCGGTCAGATGCTCGCACAGCATGGTGTGATCGGGAGCCCGCTTGCGTTTCGGGTGTATCTGTTTCTGACGCGCCAGGGGATGGACCTGCAGGCCGGACGCTACCAATTCGCCACTGGCATGACGATGGCCCAGGTTGTGAACGAACTGAAGCAGGGAGCCGTCCAGTTTAACACGGTGGTTGTTACGATACCCGAGGGGTTCACGGTTACCCAGATCGCTCAGGTCCTTGCGCAAAAACACGTCTGCTCGGAACAAACCTTCATGCATACTGTCAAAACCGCTCACTTTAGCTACTGGTTCACACCGCCCGTTTCTCACGGCAAGACTATACGCGATCGGCTGGAAGGGTATCTGTTTCCCGATACGTACGACTTTACGATTGGTGAAGCCCCGTATCAGGTGGTGAAT
>JAKADD010000271.1 GCA_021820825.1 Bacillota bacterium | reverse complement strand
GGAGGGCTACACGGTCCGGGTATACGTTCCCTTCGGAAAGGATTGGTACGCGTATTTCATGCGCCGCCTTGCGGAACGTCCGGCTAACGTAGGATTTGTGATACGCTCAATGGTCAAGTCGTAAGGATGCGCGCATCACATACACCTGATTGCCTCGCGGCGTCCATGTTCCAATTTGTGTGGTATTCAATTTTCGAACAGTCTGATGTAAGATAAGATAATCCCCAGCAGAAACAGCACCTCCCCGCAGCATGCACAAGAGTAATTTCATCCCCGGCGCGCATTCGATATTCAACACTCGCGGCCACTGTCTCATATCACATGTGCGCGAAACACGAGACGCACATTCTGTTTACGAAATCGAAACGTTTCGATTTTCGGATAGAAGGCTTGAGGAGGTGAGCGTCATGTGAAATCACATCTGTGATCGGGCATGACAGCAGGCGCGGCAATGGTATGAAAGCGCATCCGAAATAGAAAAACAGGGAGATGAACACACGATGAATAAAAAGTGGAAATATGGTTTGTCGATCAGCGTGATTGTGCTCATTGCTCTCTCGGCAGCGGCTGTGAGGGAGAGAACTGTGACAACGGCTTCCGCGTCGCAGCCACCGCTCATCATGGTGCCTGGCCAAAACGGGGAGTTTCAGGAGAACTTCAGCCCCTATTCCAGTGGGCTGTTGCAAGGAACGCTTGGACTTATCTATCAGCCGCTGTTTTACTTTAACCCCGCAGGCACTGCGGTGCCTCTCTTGGGCGCCTCGTATGCCTGGTCCAACCATTCCACCGTGTTGACCGTGCAACTCCGTCCACATGTCAAATGGTCAAACGGAACTCCCATGACCGCAGCCGATGTTGTGTATTCCTTCGATCTGCTGCAAAAGTATCCGCCATTGGACGGCAGCGGAATCTGGAAAGTCATTGACGGCGTCAAGGCGGTGGGGCAAAACGCGGTGCAGTTCAACTTTAAGACGGCGAACACTTCTTACGCCTATTACATTCTTGGCAGCACCTACATCGTGCCAAAAAGCATTTGGCAATCTATTTCCAATCCCACAAAAACGCTCAATTTCCACCCCGTGGGCACAGGACCGTTCCTGCTCAGTTCCTTCACGGCTGAAATGTACAAATTCGTGGCTAACCCGCAGTATTGGGGCGGAAAACCAAAAGTGAACACAGTGGAGTTTCCCGCCTACACAGGGGGGCAGAGCACGACTCTGGCGCTGCTGAAAAACAAAATCGACTGGACAGGACTGTTTATCCCCCATATCAACCGGGTGTACGTGAGCCACAACCCACAGACCAACAAGTACTGGTTCTCCGACTTTGGCGGCGCCAATATGCTGTACACCAACTTGCAGGACCCGATTCTCAAGAACCTGGCAGTGCGACAGGCCATCAGCCTAGGGATTAACCGCGCCCAAGTCTCCAAGTTGGGCGAATACGGCTATGAACCGCCGGCGTCGCCCACGGGGTTTGAACTGCCCCCCGCCGGCCAGTCCTGGATCAATCCGAAGCTGCCTAAACAGTTGCAATACAATCCGCAAAAAGCAGTGTCCATACTGGAACACGCAGGATATAAGCGCAACGCGCAGGGTGTCTTCGAAACGAAAACGGGCCAGCCGCTCTCATTCACTCTGGACATCGTCAGCGGATGGGCGGACTGGGATCAGGACTGTGCGATCATTGCTCGCGAACTGGGTCAAATCGGCATTCAGGTGAAGGTCCAGCAAATGGCGTTCGGCGCTTACTATTCGGCGCTGTCGACAGGACATTTCCAACTCGCCATGAGCTGGAGCGCATCCGGACCCAATCCCTTTTACATGTACCAAAGTCTCTTTACGCCAGGTGGACCGGGGAACTGGGATCACTGGAACAACGCCTCCACGACGCAGGAACTGTTGGCGTATGAGCATTCGTCGAATCCGACGAAGCAGCGACAGGCCGTGTATGCGCTGGAAAGCGCCATGGTCCACTCGTTGCCGTACATTCCGTTGGTCTATGGCGCAGGCTGGAACGAATACAGCACCAAAAACTTCGTGGGCTGGCCAAGCGCGCAAAACCCATACGCTGCCGGTTCGCCCTGGGTGTCGCCTTCAAACGGCATCATCCTCAGCCACCTGCAACCGCGCTAGGGGAACTGTGGAATTCGATCGATCCGTCTTCTCGGTCCGTCGCCATGGAATATGCCATACCGAAAAACGCGCAGGCGCCGCTCAGCGAAGAGCGGCGCCTGCGTGTCGGTTGTACGCAGCTCTTGACCTGCTGGCGTCTGGCGTTCATGAGCTTGACATGTACACCCTGGCTTCATAGGGACGAAGGTGCATGCTTGACGTCAGAGCCTGATCCACGCGCTCGTAGTTGCTGATGAGCAATGCGCTGACACGGGGGATGCGGGGGATGTCTTCAGCTGTGAAGTGAATCGTATAGGATTCCGCAGAGAAATTCAGGATTGTGAACAGGCTGGAACCGTCAAAATGCCGCACGAACGCATAGATGGTTTCGTCATTGCGCGCCAATTCTGTGTAATCACCGTAGACAATGACGGGGAAATTCTTGCGCAACTCGATGAGTTGCCTATAGTAGTTCACTATCGAGTGCGGGTCTGACCTCTGCTTCTCCACATTGATTTCCTGGTAGTTTGGATTGACCTGAATCCAGGGAACCCCTGCCGTAAACCCTGCATTCTGCGTATCGTTCCACTGCAACGGAGTTCTCGCGTTGTCCCTCCCTTTGGAGTGGATCGCCTCTAGCGCTTCTCCGCTGTCCCTGCCAAGCCGGGTTACCTGGTCATTGTACCAATTCAGCGTCTCAATATCCCGATAGTCCTCGATCCTCTCGAAGCGCACATTCGTCATGCCGATTTCCTCGCCCTGATACACAAATGGCGTTCCCTGCAAGGTGTGGAGCATGGTCGCCAACATTTTCGCAGACTCTGCCCAGAATTGTTTGTCGTTGCCGAATCGGGACACCACTCTGGGCTGATCATGGTTGTTGAGGTACAGACTGTTCCAGCCCCTGCCGTAAAGCTCGGTCTGCCAGCGGCTCATGATCGACTTGAACTCGCTCAATCGCCAACCGCGCACATTCCATTTGCCACCCGCGCCCGCGTCGATATCCATCAGTTCAAACTGAAACAGCATATGGAGTTCACCGCGATCGACGCCAACATACTGCAAGGCCTCCGACGGAGTGACGGACAACGTTTCGCCGACGGTCATCAGATCATAGTGAGCCAGCACCCGCTCGTTCATTTCCTGCAAATACTCATGTACGCGCGGTCCACTTAGAAACAGGGAACCGCCCCACTGGAATTCCTCGCCTCCCGTATAGGGGGCGTCCGGGAGCCCCGGAGTCTTGGAAATGGCATTGATCACATCCATGCGAAATCCGTCCACACCCTTGTCGAGCCACCATCTCATCATCCCGTAAATCTCATTCCGGACCTGTGGATTTTCCCAGTTAAGATCGGGTTGACTGGAGGCGAACAGGTGCAGATAGTATTCATTTGTCTGCTCCTCCAATTTCCATACCGACCCGCCAAAAAAGGAAGCCCAGTTATTTGGGAACTTCCCGTCGCGATTTGGTCTCCAGATGTAATAGTCTCGGTACGGGCTGTCTTTTTTCGAACGGGCCATTCTGAACCACTCGTGTTCATCGGATGTATGATTGACGACCAGATCCATCATGAGCTTCATGTTTCGTTCATGCAATCCAGACAACAGGCAGTCAAAATCCTCCATGTTCCCAAACTCGGCCATGATCGCGCGATAGTCGCTGATATCATAGCCATTGTCCGTATTCGGAGATTCATACACCGGGCTCAGCCACAATACATCGATCCCCAGCCACTGCAGATAATCCAGCCTGGAGATGATCCCCTGCAAATCGCCTATGCCATCGCCATTGCTGTCCATAAAACTGCGCGGGTACACCTGGTATACGACAGCCTCTTTCCACCAGATGCGGCCTTGCTCCCAAGAACCATCTGTCGTCATGCGATATTCCTCCCACAAGCCACTTATTGATTCATTTCCACATAGGGTACCAAAATCACGGACCAAACATCAAACGAAGGCGCGGTCAGCGTGATGGCCCCCTCACATGGCGCGCCCAGTCCAGAATAACACAGCGAGCAGAATCAATAGAACAGCTAAGGCGGCGATGCTG
>JAKADD010000270.1 GCA_021820825.1 Bacillota bacterium | reverse complement strand
GTTCAAATCCAGCGGTTATGAATTGGAGAGTAAGCTGCGGTCGGACGAAATTCATTTGACGCTTCCACTGGCGCAGACGGAACGCAGTCGCGCCTTCCACGACACACGCGAAAAGTTGGCGACGGCGGCGTCGCTGGTGCCTTTTTTTCGTCCTCAAACCGTTGCTGTGATTGGCGCCTCCCGCGACCCCAGGCGTGTGAGTCACATGCTGTTCCGGCACATACTCGATGGTGGATTCTGCGGCACTGTCCACCCCGTTAATGAAAGCGTCCAGTCTGTGGACGGGATGCTTTCATACAGCCGCGTGTCGGACATCCCGGAAGCGATCGATCTGGCTGTCATTGCCGTTCCGGCGCAAGAAGCGCTCAGCGTGGTGGATGATTGCATACAGGCTGCCGTGCGCGCCGTCGTGATCACGTCGGTTGGATTTTCAGAACGCGATCGGGAGGGGGGCCAGTCCGAACAGGAAATCACCCAGCGCCTGCGCGGAACGGGTTGCCGCTTGATCGGACCCAACTGCATGGGACTTGTCAATACGGCTGCGGACATTCAATTGAACGCCAGTTTTGCCCGTCACATGCCGCGCAGAGGCAACGTCGCGATTGCCAGTCAGTCGGGCGCGCTCGGGATTACGATTCTCGAATATGCCACTCGGATTGGACTGGGCGTCTCCAGTTTTGCCAGCATGGGCAACAAGGCGGATGTCTCAGGCAACGATCTGCTGCAATACTGGGAGGATGACCCTGACACAGGCATGATTCTGCTCTACCTGGAATCGTTCGGAAATCCCCGCAAATTCTCGCGCATCGCGCGTCGAATCACGCGCAAAAAACCGATTGTCGCGGTCAAAAGCGCCCGCACAATGACTGGGGCGACGGTCTCGGAGGCGCGGTTGACGGCGTTGCCAGCAAGCGATGCCGTGGTTGACGGGTTGTTTCGCCGCACGGGCATCATTCGTGTGGATACGCTGCATGAACTGTTTGACGTGGCGGCGCTTCTGTCAATCGGATCGCCGCCCATGGGAAGGCGGATCGCGATCCTGACCAACACCGCAGGCGGCGCCGTCATGACTGTCGACGCACTGTTGCAGGAAGGGCTGCAACTCGTGCGTTCGCCGATCGATTTGGGCTTTGATGCTCTGGCGGACGACTATCGCCAGGGTCTTCCTGAACTGTTGCGCGACCCCAACGTCGATGTAGTTATGGTGATCTTCATCGCAACCGGGATGTCCGCAGGGGAAGAGGTTTCGCGCGCGATTGCGGAGACTCTCCAGGAAATTGACGCGGATACGCGGGAGTCTGAGCAGGAAGCAGACAAGGGGGTGGGCATACCGACGCAAAGGACTCATCGCGTAAAGCCGGTGATCGCAAATTTCATGAGTACTGGCGATGATTCTGTCCGATGTATCGAAGCGGGTGAGCAGCGTGTTCCGGTATACCCCTTTCCGGAACAAGCGGTGCGCGCCCTTGCGAAGGTGATGGACTACGCAGAATACTGTCGCGCCCCACGCGGACATATTCCTGATTCGGAGAATGTCGATTGTGATCTGGCGCGGGCAGCGGTGAGGCAGGCATTGGCGCCTGAATCGGGCTGGTTGCCTGGAGATGTGGCCGCCGCTGTCCTGGAAGCTGTCGGCATACGGACTGATGCACGGCAAGCGCAGGTGACTGGGGAAACGAAAACGATGCTGCGAATTGGCGCAGCGGTAGAATGGGATCCGTTATTTGGAATGGTGGTGGGGTTACGGAGATATTGGAACGGATATGCGGCTGAAGCCGCAGATCCGTATTCGGTTGCTGACTCCGACGTGATCTGCACCGCTCCGTTAACGGATCGTGACTGTAAGGATATGGTGAACAGTGTTTTGCGTGAAGATCCGGTCGTGTTGCTGTCAGCCGCTGCCGGAGATCTGGAGGAACTGTTGCAAAGGCTGTCGCGATTGGTGGAAGAGGTGTACGAGATTACTGGCATTGTCCTGTCCGATATTGAAATCAGTGAATCTGGATATCGGATCCACAATTATGCAATTGCAGCAGGAGCGCGTCAGTAGTGTATAATTCAGTCATGTACGCGAAGTGGCAGATCGGTCGAGAGAAACGGGATGGACACGTTGGAGCAACTGATGCGCAGGACAATCTTTAGATACTACACGAGGAATCACAAGTCGCGCCAGAACCTCGTCGACCGTATGACAGAGCAGACCACGAGAAACATTTATGAGTTGAATCAGTTTGTCAATCTCACCCACCAGGACAGCAGGGCTCTGAATGCTCTTTACGGGAGACTCGTTCACTCAACCCTGCGCGCCCTTGATTCCCGCAGACCTCTTGAATCGTTTAAAGAAAACCGGTCCAGCTTCGTGAACACCCATTCGTCTTTGTTGCGTCATTTTTTATTGACGATTCATGACAGTGGGCTCATCGATTCTGATCAGAACCATCCGATTGCCTGTATTGAATACAGTCCGGCGCTGCAACTTCGTTTGCTTGGCGTACCTGTTTCCGATATTCAGGAGCCGATACTGGACATTGGGTGCGGCAGAGAAGGGCGGCTTGTCCATCAGTTGCGTGAGTGGGGGTACGAGGCCTACGGAGTTGACCGCAATGTCATGGATCATCCTTACCTCCTGCAGTCGGATTGGTCTGCTTTTCGATGGCAACGCGAAACGTGGGGAACAGTTATTTCGCATATGGCGTTTTCCAATCATTTCAACCACCACCATCTGCGGAAAAATGGACAGCCGGAGGTATATGCGAGGATCTTCATGGATATGCTGCAGGCGCTGAAAAAGAGCGGAAGTTTCTATTACGCGCCGGGACTTCCTTTTATGGAAGAACTGTTGCCAACGGAAAAGTATCGCATCGCGCGTATCCAAGATGACATGCAAAAGGAATTCTACTCGACTCAGATCGTCAAACTGGATTAGACTGAATGCGCTGCGGCTAATAGAGGCAGCTGAAATGGGGGCGGTGACATGCGAATTCTTATTCTGGGCGGAACGGAGTTCCTTGGGCGTCATTTGATTGAAAATGCGCTGTCGAAAGGGCACGATGTCACTCTGTTCAATCGGGGGCAAACGAATCCAGAGTTGTTTGCCCAAATCGAGAAGCTGCGGGGTGATCGGGACGGCAACTTGGAAGCGCTCAGTGGTCGCCGCTGGGATGTTGCCATTGATACGAGCGGCTATCTGCCGCGGGTAGTCCGCCAATCGGCGGAATTGCTGGTCGCAGCGGTGGATCACTACACATTTGTGTCAAGCATCTCTGTCTATGCTGATTTCAGCAAGGTCGGTATGGATGAAAATGCGCAGGCGGGAACACTGGGCGATGAGGCAAGCGAGGACGCAAGTATGTTCTACGGTCCGCTTAAGGCACTGTGTGAACAGGAGGTTCAGTCGCTGTTTGGCGAACGGGCGCTTGTCGTGCGGCCTGGCCTCATTGTCGGTCCATATGACCCAACAGATCGATTCACCTATTGGGTAAGACGTTTTGCGCAGGGCGGCGACGTGCTGATACCGGGGCGACAGGAACAGCCAGTTCAATTCATCGATGCAAGGGATTTGGCGCAGTGGATGATTGCGATGGCGGAGCATCGCAAAGGAGGCGGCTTCAATGCCACAGGCCCAAACTATTTGTTGACCATGGCAGATTTCGTCGCAACGCTTGAAGCCTCGATTTCGGCGGGGGCAACGGCGGTGTGGGCGCCGGAAAAATTTCTGCTGGAGGAGGGAGTCAAAGAGTGGACGGAGTTGCCTCTCTGGATTTCCGATCGGGCAAACTGGCCGGGATTTCTCACGATCAATGTAAATCGGGCGATTCAGCACGGACTGACATTTCGACCATTGCAGGAGACGATTCGGGATACGTTTCAGTGGGATCAGACTCGGCGGAAGGATATCGTTCTGAAAGCGGGAATAAGTCGGGAGAAGGAAACTGAACTGCTTCGAAAAATACAGGACGTACGGTGAGGAGATGACCGCATGTATGTACCCAAACACTTTGCAATGAACGATCCGGCCGATATTGAGAAGTTCATTCGTACTCACAGCTTCGGGATGTTGATCAGCAGTGTGCAGGACGAACCATTCGCGACTCATTTGCCGTTTCTTTATGACGCAGAGCAGCGTGTCCTGTTCGCCCACATGGCCAGGGCGAATCCACAGTGGCGTGAACTGG
>JAKADD010000269.1 GCA_021820825.1 Bacillota bacterium | reverse complement strand
ACATGCGATCCCGCAGATAAGACAGCAAAGCGGGTTTAGCAGTACTCATTTCCGGCCCTCCTTCGTTGTCGAATTCTATCGGCTGCCGCTGACGCGAAGCGCCATGGACGTACTGTCGTCAAAAGATGGACAGCGCCATCTTGACAGACAGGACGACGGCAACCACGACAAACAGCGGTCTGATAACCCGCACACCCTGTTTGATCGCAAATCGGGAACCAACCCGAGCTCCGACCATCATGGCCACACCCATCGGCAGACCGATCGCAGCGACAATCTTCCCGCGCACCGCAAACAGAAGCAATGCAGCTACATTGCTGGCGAAATTCAGGACCCTTCCATTTCCTGCGGCGCCGAGAAAGTCAAACTTGAAAACGGACAGAAACGCAAACAGCAGAAATGTGCCCGTTCCCGGACCCACAAATCCATCGTAAAAACCAAGCGCCGCTGCGATCGCCATGGCTGTCGCCACAATCTGCGGCGACAGCCCCGGAAATCTGTTCTCGGCGCCCAGGCGGCGCTTGAAAAGCGTAACTGCGGCGATCACCACGATGGCGATAAAAATGACCAGACGCAGATTGCGCTGATTGACGCCCAACACCGTGTCGGCGCCAATCAGCGCTCCCACAAACGTACAGGGTATCATCCAGACCAGAAGCGGTATATACAGGTTTTGCGACTTAAAATAGGTAAACGAACTCGTTGAGGAAGCAAACGTTCCCGCCAGTTTGTTTGTGCCGAGCGCAAAATAGGGCGGCATACCAGTCCACAGCAAAACGGGCAGCGTGATCACACCGCCCCCGCCGACCACAGAATCGAACAAGCCCGCCACAAACCCTGCGGCAATTACCCCAAGCCACAAAATTACAGTCTGATGCAAAGAACGAACTTCCTCTCTAGGCAATGCCATCCAGCGGGTGACCATGATCCACTGGCGCCGCGTCAACCGTCACTCCGGTTCCCTCAAGCCGCAACAACCCGTCGGCAAGGACCATGTCCACTTCCTGTACCTTGAGCAAAGGCTCCAGCAATCCCTTTATGTCCACTTTGACGCTGGCGCCTTTCACATGAACGGCCGGTGACACATCTCCGAGGAAACGCGCGAGCAGATTGGCAAGCAGCAGACGCGGCAACGGAATCCACCTGGAGGCTCGCACTTCAATCAGCGCGACTCCGTCTTTGACCAAGGTCTCAGGCAAAACCTCATTATCACCATCACCATGCGGCGAGCCGTGTTCCGTGACTGGCTGTTGCTGAGGCGCCACACGCAACAACAAGTTCAGCCGCAGCCACGGCGTCACAAGCGTGGCTGCGGCGCCGCCTGCCGTCAGATGCAGATCGCTCACGCGAAAGTTGGAAGGAAGCAGTTCATTGACTGCATTCTCTAAGTCCTGCTGTGTCATGTTCAGGCTAACTCGATCGAATCTCACGAGCAAAGCCCCGCCTTCTAACTTAGTGGCTGTTCAACAAGGGGTCTTAACTGACTCCTTTTTGAACAGGCTCTCACAGTTTATGCTGCTAGGATTTCAACAGTTTTTCCCGAATCTCCTGCCACTCCGCGATACCTGATTCCAGTTTATCCTTCTGCTCCATAATCAGGCGCAAATTCTCTTGCAGACTGGCGATGCTTTTGTCAACATCATCAATCATGTGCGACAGTTCATCGGCTCCGACCTGCTCCGCTCCTGACAGCACCTTATACAGTTTCAGCCCGGACAGAGCGGCTGACGTCATCATATTAGTCGCTGCAAACGCCACTCCAGGGGCCGCGGCGCGCACACCGGCGCTGCTTAGACTGGCCAGCCAACTGACGGCCTTTCCAGCGGGGGTGCCCCGTCTGCTCAAAAACTGCTGAAGGTCTTCCTCTTTGACAAGGTATTTGCCGCTTGCATCATTCGCTGGCAATTGGTGGGTGCGTATCCACCTGCGCACTGTTTCTTCAGATACATTCAGACGGTAGGCAATTTCGTATGTCGTAAATTCCATTTTAACACCCTCCTGAAATGGTTGTGTACACAGTATAGCACACAAACATGCGCACGTATATGTGCACACGCACAATGGGCGTGTGTTTATGCGAGGTACGACTGCAACCTGGACTCCACCAGCGTCTGCAAGCGATCCACCTGAGCGTTGGCCGATTGCGCGTCGGTTCCTTTCACGCCAATGTACACCTTCAGTTTCGGCTCGGTGCCGGATGGGCGCACGGCAACCCAGGCGTCACCTGCAAAGCGGAACTTCAGAACGTCCGACGCCGGAAGAGTCAGCGTATTTTTCTGGCCGTCAGCCATCGTGGTCTTAAGCAGGGTCAGATAGTCTTCCACGGCGAACAGCGGCGCATCCTGCGCGCGCAGGGGATTCTGGCGTAAATCAGCCATCAGGGCGCCCATGCGCTGCACCCCGTCGCGGCCTGCAAAGTTGTAGCTGAGCAGGCGATCGCGGTAGTAGCCAAAACGCGTGTACAGCACCTGCAACGCCGTGCCAAGATCGCCATGCCGCTGTTTCAGGGAAGCGGCCATGTTGGCCAGAAACACAGCCGCCTGAATGGCGTCTTTATCGCGCACAAACGGAAGCAGCAGATACCCCACGCTCTCTTCATAACCGAACACAAAGTGGGTTTCTCCGTCGCGTTCATACTGTCCGATCTTGTCGCCGATGTACTTGAATCCGGTCAGCGTCCGCTCAGTGAGCACGCCGTACGCCTGCGCCACCGCTTCGCCAAAATCCGATGTGACGATGGTCGTGATCACGGCGCCCTGTGCGGGCGTGTTCCCCTGTTTGGCGAGCGTCTCCAGGTGGTAAGACAGAAACAGCGCGCCCACTTCATTCCCCGTCAGCAACTCGTATGCCCCGTCCGACCGCCTGATCATCATGCCTACGCGATCTGCGTCCGGATCGGTTGCGAGCACGATGTCCGCCTTCTGCTCCTGCGCCAGGGCAAGAGCGAGGTCATACGCCACACTCTCCTCGGGATTCGGATTGCGTACAAACGTGAACTCTTCGTCCAGCGCGGACTGTTCCGGCACGGTGGCCAGATGATTGTACCCCGCCAGCCGCAGCGCGCGCGGCACCGTTTCCCCGCCCGTGCCGTGCAGGGGCGTGTACACGATCGTCAGAGCGTCCTTGGCGTCCGCTGATTCCACCTGCAGCAGCGGAGCCAGACGCTCATAGTACGCGCGCTCCAGATCTTCTGCGAGAGTCACTACCAGCGCCTGAAACTGGGCATCGTCCGGCGCCAGCGCGGCGACGCCAAACATGTCAGTTTCCTGCCGCATCAACGTCACAATGCGCTCAGCGTCAGCTGTCAGAATCTGCCCGCCGTCAGACCCGTACACTTTGTAACCGTTGTACTCTGGCGGATTGTGACTGGCAGTCACCATCACACCCGCCGCGCACTGCAAATGGCGGACCGCAAAGGACAGCATCGGCGTTGGCCTCGCCTCGGCAAACAGGCAGGCATGCACACCCCGCGCCGCCGCCACACCGGCGATCTCTCTGGCAAATGTCGCCGAATCGCGTCTGCCGTCATAGCCGATGGCCAACCGCCAGCGCTCCTTGGGGGTTGTTTCCCGAATCCATTCCACCACGCCGACCGTCGCCCGGCGCACAGTGTACACATTCATCCGGTTGGTGCCAACGCCCATTTTCGCCCGCAATCCACCGGTGCCAAACTGCAGATCCTCCGCAAAACGATCGCGCAGTTCCGCCTGTGCGCCGGATTCGATCAATGTCTGCAGTTCCAAGCGCAGCGCGGGCGGCAACCGTCTTTCGTCATGCCACCGCTGCCATACGGTTTCGGCCATCTCCGTCATCGCAGTTCAAACACCCCTTATGTCAGATATGTCAGTGAAACAGCGGCGGCGCCGCAAAAGGCCAGGCTTCCTGAAGAATGGCTCCGAGTTGAAAGAGCGTCGCCTCAGAGAACCACGGACCGATCAGTTGAATTCCGATCGGCATTCCGTCTGCGGACAATCCGCAGGGAACGGACAGCGCGGGCAGTCCGGAAAGATTGAAGGGATGCGTAAAACGGGTTAGATCAGGTCGCACCTGATGCCGTCTGCCGCCGATCTGCACATCTCGCTCACCGATCGGAGTGGCGACAAAGGGCAGTGTCGGCGAAAGAAGCGCATCAACTTCTGTAAAAACGCCCGCCATCCCCTGCGTAAACCGCATCCGAAAC
>JAKADD010000268.1 GCA_021820825.1 Bacillota bacterium | reverse complement strand
CGGATAGATCACGCGGGTCTAATCGACTAGGCGATTGCGGATCGCAAAAACGACGGCCTGAGTCCGATCCTCAGCTCTCAGCTTTTGCAAAATGTTGTGCACATGGGTCTTGACAGTACCTTCGGACACAAAGAGTTGCGTTGCAATCTCTGCATTGCGTTTGCCATAAGCCATCTGCTGCAGCACATTGAGTTCGCGTTCCGTCAGCGGTTCCGGCAGCGCCCCATTCGCAGCAGACGAGGGCGCGTGCGGCGCTGCTGTTCGCTGCACTGCGGCGGAAGCCTGCTTGCCACAGCCTGAGCCAGTATACGAGACGCCGCGCTGGTGCGGTAAATGGCTTCTCCTCGCTGCGCGGACCGTATCGCGTCCAACAGATCATGAGTGTCGGCGTCTTTCAGAAGATACCCGACAGCGCCAGCCCGTATGCCGTCAAATACGTACTCGTCCACGTCAAATGTCGTGAGCAGCACAATATGCACGTCAGGATTGCATGTCAAAATGGCCTGAGTGGCTTCTATGCCAGTCCTTCCCGGCATGCGGATGTCCATGAGAATGACATCGGGCCGGCAGGCGGCGGCCACCGCAACCGCTTCATCGCCGTTTCCCGCTTCACCGACGACAAGCAGGTCCTCCTGCGAATTCACTATGTAACTGAGTTCCTGGCGGATCATCGCCTGGTCATCCGCCAGCATGACGCGAATCGTTGCGAATCTTTCACCCCACAACCTCCTCAGAAAGCGGCAATTGTGCACGTACAGTAAGACCGTAGGGTTCTCCTGGACCGTATGCGAGTTCGCCGCCCATGGCCCGACAACGTTCCTGCATATGCTTGAGCCCAAACCCTGGAGTGAGTTCGGTGTCTTCCGTGCAGGATCCGTTGTCAGCGATCGTGAGCGCGAGGTGCTCACGCGTCTCCGACACAGTTACGATGACGCTCGTGGCGTGAGAATGACGCAGCACGTTGGTCAGTGACTCCTGCAAGACGCGATAGAGAGTCACGCTTGCCTCTTGTGGCCACTGTGTCGCCTGTTCCGGTTCGCGAAACTCACAGGCGATCCCCGCGCTCCGCGCAACCTGATCGGCAAGACCGCGCAGTGCGGACAGACCCAATCGAGTATCATCCTCGGCCCACTGCAAAACGGCGTGGCGAACGTCTGTCACTGCCTGTCTGGCGACCGCCAGCATCTCGGGAAGACGGGCGGCGGCCACTTCCGGATTGTCCGGCAACATGAGCGTGAGCGCCTGCAACGAACAGAACAGCGACAAAAAGTACGCCCGTGATGATTCCGGAACGGCGCAGCGGCATTCGCGTTCCAGCCAGAAACCCCGAAAAGGGGAGGAGCAGTGCAACAGACTCGGACGGCGCGCCAAATACTTTGATGGCCACAACAACACCTGCAGCGCCCGCCAGAGAAGTTGCGACAATAAAATGCTGGTGGGGCCAGTACGGCGGCATCCACACCAACGCTACGTAGACGGCGATATACAGCCAGCTCAGTGGTTGCGGATTATTGGCTGATCCATACACCAGCAGGAAGATTGTCCACAACACGCGCGATTTTAGTCTGCGTCCGTCATTCATATCCGTTTCGATCATCATATGAATTCCTCATTCGTTTCTATGAGTCAGCAGAGGCACTGCGGTGAGTAATTTGTTGTTACAATTTCTCTGAATTCACTGTACCATGCCGGTCAAATGATTATCCACTTGCGGTCAAGCTGTGAGGCGGTAGCCAGAAATGCGCCGGTGCGAAGTATCCACGAAATGAGCCGCGCAAAGCAGGTCTGTACGCTACAATGGGTGTGACGTATAATGGGGGAGAAGGCAGGGAAACCATGAATATAGCTCGTGACAGTTTGGATACGATCTCAAAGCACGTCGTGGCGGCATGTAGGGGCAATGCGTTGCAGGCGCTTGGCATCCAGGGCACGGACGTGGTGAACCTCTGGCCGACGGAAGTGGCGGTGCTGGAGATTCGAAAGGATCTGCTTGATCTGGTGTTCGAGCAGTCCGATGAAACGCTGTTGCACTTGGAGTTCCAGTCCACCAAGGAGCGCACACTCCATCGATTTGCCCTGTACGACATCCATCTGCATCAGTTGGCCGGAAGGACCATCCGCACGGTGGTACTCTACGCAAACGATGTGCGAAGCGCGCCCGACAGGCTCGATATTGGAAGCGCGTCCTACCATGTGGAGAACGTCTATTTGGCGGAGCGAGACGGAAACGCGGTGTTGGATCGCGTGGAGGCGCATCTGGCCGAGAGTTGCTGGGAAGTGGAGGATCGAATCGAGCTTTCGTTCGCGATGCACATGAGACACAATGGGCGAAGCCGGAGGAACGCGATCGATCGCTGCATGACGGTCATAGAACGGATTACGGATCGGGATGAGCAGTCGCTGACGGCGGCGTGGTTTTTGAGCACGAGCGCACGGTATCTGACCCCCGATGAAAAAGAACGACTGAAAGTGAGGCTGAAAAACATGGTCGACTTGGTAAAGGAAATCGCAGAGGAAGAGTATGCGAAAGGCGAAGAAAAGGGCATCGAGAAGGGGATCGAGAAAGGCCGTGAGGAAGCCCGCATTGAAGTGGCAAGAACGATGCTTGCGAAGGGTCTGGACGTTGCGTTGGTGTCTGAAGTGACGGGTCTGTCGCTAGAGGACATCCAGCGTCTTCGCTCTCACTAGAGTCAGCGATGCCATAATCACACACCCGGCCAGAGTGGTGCGGGTTTTTTTGTCGCCAAAAAATTCAAAGTTCAGCCTCAAGACGGACCCTTTTCGCGTGGTTGCATGTTATATTTTGCTAGAGAATCCACCGCAGCGCGGGCATCACTGAGGAGGCTGTGCACTTGAACGAAACACAGATAGATTCACCCAAGGCACCGAGTCTATTTCGAAACCGCACTTATATGACTGTGTTTGTGGGGCAGATGTTGTCAAGCGTCGGCTCCACAGTCTATTCTTTCGCACTGCTGTGGGATATGAAAATTACAACCAACAGCACTTTTTTGATGGCGTTGGTGGGGCTCGGCTGGATGCTGCCGCAAGTCGTGTGCGGCCCATTTGCAGGCGTTCTGGTGGACCGATGGAATAAACGCTGGACGATGTTCTGGTCGGACGCCATTCGGCTTGGCATCACAAGTCTTGTAACGCTGCTCGCTTTTGCGCACGCTCTGCACCCGGTGGAGATGATCGCATCCGCATTTGTCCTGAACAGCGTTGGCTCATTGTTCGGTCCGGCTTCCGGCGCCCTTACGCCGCTCATTGTAGGCCGCGACCAGTTGGCTGCGGCCAATGGACTTGAACAATCCACAGGCCCGCTGTCCAATATCCTGGGGCCCGCGATCAGCGCCGCCCTCATCGCCTGGCAAGGCGTACCCATGGCCTACGCGATTAACGCCCTGGGCTTTCTCATCTCTGTTGCCACCTTGTTTGCCATTCGCGTCGGAGAACCGGAACGCGTAAAAAAACCGTTTGGCGCCAAACACTTTTTCGCCGAGATGGGCGAAGGTCTAAAAACGATCAGAACAATCCGCCTGCTTGTGGTGATTCTTCCGGCTGCCTTTGTAATCAATTTTCTGTTGGCTCCGTTTGATCTCTATATGGTGCAGTTTGTCACCGAGGCTCTCCATCGCACTCAGGTCGCATTGGGAGAACTGAATTCTTTCTTTGCAGCGGGTATGATCGTGGGCGCACTGACCGTAGGGCTGATCAGCAAAATCCTGCGCTCTGGCTATTTGATGACCGGCGGTATTCTCCTGACCAATATCGCAATCATGGCGATGGCGCTGAGTTCCTGGTTGCCGGCGGTCCTGGGATTCGCGTTTCTCGCAGGCGTGTGCCTGCCGTGGGTCAACATTCCCATTATGACCATGGTGCAAAGAATGGTTCCGCAAGAGCTTCTGGGCCGTGTCTTTTCACTGATCGGCTCACTGTTTGGCGCCGCGATTCCGCTTGGCATGCTGTATGGAGGATTTGCCGCGTACGCGTTTCCAATACGGAACCTGCTGCTGGCCAACAGCGGCTTCATCGGTCTGTTGGCGATCGTGATGATTTGCATTCCAACTGTCCGCCATGCCGATCTCGGCAAAGATTCTGCCGTTCCCGAGATGGCGCCGACTGGCTGAGAATACGAAGTCCAGAATGACACGATGGCAGAATCGAGCAGCCATTATTGGCGCCCATTATTTT
>JAKADD010000267.1 GCA_021820825.1 Bacillota bacterium | reverse complement strand
GGACTTGATCGATAAGTTGACCGAGGTCGTGAATCAGTCAAGGCTTCAAAAGTGCTCATAGGCCATTGGCTGGTATGTCCATGCTCTACGGGACCCGTGCAGACAGCCAAGGTAAGCCTGTCAAGGCACTCCTTCCAGCCTTGACAGGCGATGAAGAGCACCCATACTGGTGATGGTGGCTGGATCCACGCATTTGTGGATTCAGCCCTAGCCCACAAGCGGTTGATGCTAAATTCCCATAAAATGTTGCGGCAAGTCGGGCGTCAATGTCCAAGTCGTGTAGTGAAACGGACAAGATAGGCCGTCAACGCCATTTATGGGGCCAAAAAGCCCTAAGCCGGACATTTTAGCTTGGCATAATCATTGCCCATCATCAAGCGAATAGGGCATTCGGACATGTTTGTCGTCTAAACTTGGACATCTTGCGCCGTCAACCTTTAGACTGGATAGCTTATCAGTAACACCGTCTAACAGGAATGCTTGGTGTAGATCTTTGGAATTTTAGAGACGCATGTTCGAATACCCCCAATCCTCCTGCCCTCACGCCAACTCGGTGGGTGCAGGGATTTCTCTCGCAGGATGGTCCTTCAGGCGGAACACCTTCTTCCGCATCCACAACAGCGTCTCGTACGAGCTTGGTACAATGATCAATGTCAGCAGCGTGGACGTGAGCAGACCGCCGATCACGACGATGGCGAGCGTGCTGGAGATGACACCCGCCCCAGTCGAAAAGGCCAGCGGCAACAGTGCGCAGATGGTGGCTGTGGCGGTCATCAGGATCGGCCGCAACCGGATGGAGCCTGCCTCGACGATAGCCTCGCGCGCCGGCATGCCCGCCATCTGGTTGCGATGTACGCGATCCATCAGCACGATCGCGTTTGTCACCACAATGCCGATGAGCATGAGAAACCCGATCATGCCCGGCATGCCCAGAGGCTGACGCACGATCCACAGGGCGTTCGCGCCTCCGACCAAGCAGAAGGGCAGAGCGGTCAATATGGCCAGTGGCGCCGCAAATTCGCTGAACGTCAGCAGCATGATCATGAACACCAGAACCAGCGATGCGATCATGGCCAGCGCGAGGTTCACGAATCCGTTGTTCATGGATTGTGCGGCCCCCTGTTGTTGCCAGGTGACGTCACTTGGCAGATTGAGTCCGGCGATGGCCTTGTTCACCTGCGCCGTGACGCCGCCCGCGTTGGATGCCGTGATCTGGCCCGTGACGGCGATGTACGGGGCTTGGTTGAGCCGCGTGATCTCCGTCGGTCCGTTGGCGATGCCCACGGTCGCCACGTCGCCGAGGCGCACGGTTTTGCCCGTCATCGTGTCGATGAGTTGATTGCGTATGGCCGACAACCGCGTGAGTCCGCCAGGCGCTTGCAGGCGCAGGATGAGATTCGGTTTTGCGGATCCAATCTGCGTGGAGCCGACGGTTTGCCCGGTCACCATGGCGGCAAGCTCGGAGGCGATCATCGCAGGACTCACGCCGTAGCGGGCGGCCTGTTGCGACCTGACGTTCACAACCACCTGCGGTTTGGCGGCCTGCTGCGAGGTGACGACCCCGGCAAGTCCCGGAATGCCACGGATGGCGCCGGCAATCTGCTGGCTCGCGCGGGCCATGTCCGCGTAATTGGCCGAATTGACCTGGATGAACAGTTGATTCTGATTGGACAGTCCACTCTGCCCCGAGACTGTGATGGATTTGGCGCCGCGAACCGATCGCAGCCGCTCCCGCAGCAGCGTGGCGAAATGGGACGGCGCGTTGTTTGCCAGTTCGACGTCGAGCGTTCCATTGGCGCCCGAGGCATAGCTGTCGAACAGGGAAACGCCCGGCTGTGTCCGCAGAATCTGTTCGATCTGCTGCACCGTGTGTTCGGTCTGGGAGAGCCGGGCGGTGTGGTGCATCGTCACGTTGACGGAGTACGATTGCGTCTGGCCGGATGGCAGGAAGTTGAACCCGATCTGCGTCATGAGCACGGCGCCGCTCTCCAGCAGCAGGGCGAGCGAGACGATCGCCACGAGCCACTTGCGGCGAAGGGCGCCGCGCAGAATCCGAACATAGGCGCGCTGCAACGGCCCCTGCAGAGCGGCCCGCCGTTTGGTTCGCAGCAGGGTCCACTTGCTGATCAGGGGGACGACGGTCACGGCGACGAGCAGGGAGAAGAGGAGCGCGACGATCACCGTCCAGGCGAACGGCGCAAAGAAATGGCCGACGATGCCCGGCACAAAAGCCATCGGCAGGAACACCGCGACGGTGGTGGCGGTGGAACTGGCGATGGCCGACCCCACTTCCCCCGTGCCCTGTAGCACCAGTTGCGGGTCATGGGTTGTCGCCGCGCGAATCCGCCTGTACAGATTCTCAATGACCACGATGCTGTCGTCCACGACGCGCCCGATGGCCACCGCCATGCCCGAGAGCGTCATGATGTTGAGGGTGTATCCGATCAGGCTCATGACAGTCACGGCGGCCAGGATGGAAAGTGGGATGGAGAGAACGGCGACGATGGTGGCGCGCCAGTTGCGCAGAAAGAGAAGCGTCACAAGCATGGCGAACAGCGCGCCCAGCGCCGCCTCGCGTATCATGCTCTGCACAGAATTGCGGGTCTGCGTCGCCTGATCCTGCAGGGGGGTGACCACAAAATGCGGCGGCAGACGAAGATTGGCCAAAATCCCTTTTGCCTGCTGCACCAGCGTCACCACATTGGCGTTGCTGGCGGCCTGGACTCCCACAATCACCGCCGGCCGTCCGTCGAGCCGCGTGATGACCCGACCGCTGGAAGGTGTGCCGTACGCCACCGTCGCGATGTCGCCGAGCGTCACCGACTTGACGCCGAGCGCGGGAGCGACCGACGCGGCGGCGCCTGCTGCTGTCTGCGACCCGGCCTGGCCTGACAGCCCGCCCCGGCTTTGCGCTGCGCCGACACTGGTCATGATCGCGCGCAGTCTGGTTTCAAGAGCGGACTGCGTTTGTTGCAAAGTGGCCGCCTTCGCCTGCAGCGCCGCCAGCTTGGCTTGAACCGCTTGTTTTGTGGACGGCTGCTGGCGAAGCAGGGCCATCTGCGTCTGTACTTGCGCCGAAGCGAGCGCGAGCGAGTTGAGTTGATTGGACAGGCCGATCTCCGCCTGCAGAGCGGCGTCCATCCTGGACAGCGACCCAAGCCCCGTTCCGAGCGCCGACATGCCCGAGTTCACGCCCTGGAACGCGTTCTTGAGACCATTCATGTTCTGCGTCACGGTGACGATGGGGACGGCGCGAATCTGCGCGAGCGACGCATACTGATTCTGCAGGACGATCGGCATCTGAACCCCGCCGATCCGCGTGTTGCCTGTGGGCGCGTTCAGTTGGTTGGCCTGCAGCGCAGTCGCGACGTTCTGCAGCGTGACGCCGTTCGCGCGGGCCAGCGCAGGATTTACGTCAATATAAATGGAGCGCTGGGCGGCGCCGTGAATGTTGACATTGCTGACGCCATTTACGGCGAGCAGCGCGGGTTGGATCGTCTGTTTTGCATAGTCCTGGATCGGATACAGACTGCCGGGCGCGGACAGGGCGAACTGAAACACATCCGGATTCCCCGGCGTGCTCTGCTGGATCTGAGGGGTGCCGGCGCCAGACGGAAGTCCGGCGTTGGCCACCGCCGTGTGAATATCGCGGAGTATGGAAGAGATCGGTCGGCTATAGTGGAATTCAAGGGTTACATTCACAGCACCCGCAGTGGAGAAGTCGTACATGTTTTTCAGGCCGCTGATGCCGGCGAAGGCTTTTTCCAGCGGTCGTCCGACATCCTGGAACGCCTGCCGGGGAGTGCTTCCTGGATAAGGGACCGAAACCTGCACCCATGGTATCGCGACGTTCGGATACTCCTGCATGGGGATCGCCGAACTGGAATACAGCCCGGCGCCGACAAGAAACAGGACAAGAATGGCGACGACGGCCCCATTTTTCAGGGCGAATGCCGTGAAGCGCGACAACAACGGTCATCCCTCGTTCCCCGGATTTTTGTTGTCCATTGAGATTCCAGCGAGCTATATCGTGGGTATGGTCCAATGACGGAATGTCAGCGCCATGATGAGTGCAGAGCGATGTACGTTCTCCTCTGCGGGGAAGTGTAGATGGCCAGAAAGTCCAGGAGGGATGGCTGCCGCCAGAGATCGACGACCATGCCATGCCGCGGTTCAGGGGTTTCGAGCCAGTGCA
>JAKADD010000266.1 GCA_021820825.1 Bacillota bacterium | reverse complement strand
AAAGACGCGGTGGAGGAGTTTCTGGATGCTGCACTGGCTATCCAGGAACATGTGGATGCGTCGCATACGGCTTTGCGCCGTCAGTTCATGCGCCCGGAAACCGCTGATGAGACAGAACGGAAACGCTCCCGCGAACGTGGCGAACGCGGCAAGTATGAGGATTTATTTGAACTTGACACTCGTTTGCCGGGCGCGGTTGGGGCGACCAGCGCGGCTGGCGCGGCTGTAGCGGTCGGCGCAGCGGAAAAAGGAAAGCAGACGGACGAAACCGCCAGCGGGAAGAACCCCATCCAGACCGAGAAGGATCTGCTGCTGTTTCTGGTGCACCACAGCAAGATCCTCAGCGACTGGCAGCGGGATATTCTGACCGTTTTGCGGGAAGAGATGCTGTACTTCTGGCCGCAAATCGAAACCAAGATCATGAACGAAGGCTGGGCGACATACTGGCACCTTCGTATCATGCGAGAACTGCCACTTACAGACGCGGAGTCTCTCGACTTTGCCCGCATGCATTCCGGGGTCGTGTTGCCTTCGAAAATTTCGCTCAACCCGTACACGTTAGGTCTGAAGCTGTGGGAAGATATTGAGAAACGGTGGGATCGCATGCGGGCAGAAGCGGGCAGCGCCGACGGCATGACGATGTCCGGCCGGGAAAAAATGTTTGAAATTCGCGCGATGGAGTCGGATACGTCGTTTATCCGCAACTACCTGACTAAGGAACTCGCCGACGAACTGGATCTGTATCTCTACCAAAAGGTGGGCAATGAGTGGCGGGTTGTTGAGCAGGATTTTGAAAAGGTGCGTGACAAGCTGTGCGCCTCCCGTGTCAATGGCGGCTACCCGGTGCTGCTGATCAGGAACGGAGATTACCAGTTGGCGGGTGAACTGTATCTGTTCCACGCCTACGAAGGTATGGAACTGGACATCCGCTACACGGAAAGAACATTACCGTATGTCCAGCGGTTGTGGGGGCGTTCCGTGCATCTGGAAACGGTGCTGGAAGGCCGGCCCGTACTTTTTACGTACGATGGCAAGAAGACAGCGCGCAAGTTTCTGTAGATGTGTAAGTTGTCCAACATAGGGGCGGTCGCATTGAAACACACAGGGAGAACGCATGCGACGAGAGACCGTGTATGGCATGACAAGCTTACCCCCGGAGCGCGCAGAAGCTGCCGCACTCCGGGAACTGAATCGACTGTCGGGCTTCTGCAAAAACGCCGCGAAATTACCCCTTGCGTATTTTTCTGGGTTGTTATACATTGTTGCTGCGAGGTGTAACGTTTTCGTAAAACGATATACTTCAGTGCTTTTACTAAACCGTTGAAGCATTTGTGAAAGCGCCGAATGAAAGCGCTTCACGACGGTGCAGACTACTGATTTCATCATGAAGGAGGTTATTTCATGGAACGACGTGTAGGGCGAGTGCGTTGGGGCATTGCCCTCTTACTGTTCATCGGCATCGTCATTAATTACTTCGACCGCACGAACCTGTCGGTTGCAGCCAAGCCGATGATGCAAGACATGCAACTGAATACAGTGCAATTCGGCTTTCTCTTGTCGGCTTTTGCATGGCCTTACGCTTTACTGCAAATCCCTGTTGGAGCGCTGCTCGACCGCATTGGCGTCAAATGGGTAAGTCGCGTCGGCACACTGCTATGGTCGATTGCGACGTTTATGACCGCCGTTGTAAGCGGCATGGGTCTGATCATATTTTCGCGGATTCTCCTTGGCATCGCAGAGGCGCCTGCATTTCCTAGCGCTGCAAAAGCAACTGGCTACTGGTTTCCGCTCCAAGAACGCAGTTTGGCGACGTCTTCGTTTGACGCGGCGGCCAAATTCTCAAATGTGATCGGCGTGCCCATCGTCGCGATAGCTGTCGTGCAGTGGGGTTGGCGCGGCGGTTTTTGGGTAACCGGCATTCTCAGCCTGATGTATGCGGTCCTCTTCTGGATTTGGTATAGAGACCCAAAGGAGAGCCGATATCTGTCGGCTGAAGAACATGAATACATTCGCTCTGGCGGCGCCCAGGAAGACGGCCCTCCGACGGGAGGCGTCATGGCCAATCTCGCGTTCTTGCTTGGCCAGTCAAAAGTTTGGGGTCTTACGATTGGCTTTGCCGCCTATGGTTACGCGTTTTACCTTCTGTTGACCTGGCTGCCTGGATACCTTGAAGTGCAAATGCACATGTCGGTGCTCAAGAGCGGCCTTTACACCATCATCCCGTGGGTCTTTGCCACCATAACGGATATTGTCATAGGCGGTTGGCTTGTCGACAGACTGATCAAGCGCGGGTATAATTCGACGCGTGTCCGAAAATCACTGCTCATTGCCGGGATGGTGATGGGAATGGCTGTGGGCGGGGTGGCGTTCACGAGCAATCCAAACGTTGCGATCGTGTGGATTACGATCGGCCTTTCTGGCTTGGCCTTCTCGGCCCCCATAGGCTGGAGTATTCCAGCCTTGATCGCGCCAAAAGGCACCGTTGGAACGGTCGGCAGCATCATGAATTTTGTAAACAATCTGATGGGCATTCTTGCCCCCATTGTCACGGGGTTTATTGCAGGGGGTACGGGTTCTTTCGGACTGGCTTTCCTGGTTGCAGCCGTTGTGCTGCTGATCGGGATTCTGAGCTATGTTTTTCTGCTTGGACAAATCGAGCAGTTGCACTCGCCGTTTGAGTCGTCAACTTCCGCAACGCGCTGATATACTCGGCAGCGGTCGTCGGCGGTTCGCCGGCGACCGTTCTGTTATCGCATAAGAGGTGGGTAAATTTTGATTCATCATTCTTGCACCATCGCGCTCGACATCGGCACCACCTCAGTCAAGGCTATGGCAGTCACGACTGCAGGGAAAATGGTCGCCCATCATACGGCGCTCCTGACGATGCACACGGATTCTGAAGGGGCTGCCGAGCAAGATCCTGAGGAAGTCTATGCCGCTTCGATTGAGACGCTGTCCACTGTCGCCGCAGCTGCCCGCCAAGCTGGGCACGCCATTGATGCGGTGGGACTCAGCGCGGCCATGCACAGCATACTGCCAGTAAGCGCTGATGGGCGGCCGCTTGCGCGCGCACTGACCTGGATGGATGGTCGGGCCGAACAACAGGCGGCCGCACTGTGGGAATCCGCGCAAGGGCCGCAGCTCTACGCGGTAACAGGCACACCGATCCACGCCATGGCGCCGCTCGTCAAATTGCGCTGGCTTGCGGAAACGAGACCTGCTTTATTTCATGCGACTGATCGGTTTGTATCCTTAAAAGAGTGGCTTTGGTGGCGCTTTTTTCGAGCGTGGGAAGTGGATCCGTCGATGGCGAGCGCAACCGGCCTATTGGATATCCGGAGCCGCGTTTGGCACGCCGACGCATTGGCGTACGCTGGTATCCGGGAGGGCCAATTGTCCGAACTGGTTCCCGTTTCCCATGTGCGCACTGAGCCGAATGACGAGCGCCTACGCGCGGCGGGGCTCGGCGCTGTACCGTTTCACGTGGGCGCTTCTGACGGTGCACTTGCACAACTGGGACTGGGTCTGACAGACGGAACGACGACCGCGCTGACTGCGGGAACGAGCCTAGCCGTGCGGCGTATTGCGAACCAGGCAAAAACCGATGCTGCATCGCGCATATTCTGCTATATCCTGGATGATGAGAGATACGTGATTGGCGCACCAAGCAACAGCGGAGGCATCGTCATCGACTGGTTACACCGTCAATTGGCTGATGTGGGCTTGCCTGGGGTTGACCAGGTGGCAGCCTTGTGCGACGCCGCAGCCAGTGTAGCGGCTGATGATTTGCTGTGCATCCCGTACGTAGCCGGTGAGCGAGCCCCGATTTGGGATGCGCGCGCAAGCGGCGCATTTATCGGTTTGCGGCTGCACCACACGCCGCTTCATCTAGTTCGGGCCGCGCTTGAAGGCATCGCGCAGAACGCACACTGGATTGCCGACGCTGTGCTGAGCGGCGAACCTCAACCGAAACGCCTGCTGGTCGCTGGAACATTGTTTGAAACCAAGTGGCTGCGGCAGGTCTTGGCTGACGTCTTTCAGTTGCCCGTCGACTATCTGATAGATACGGACGCTTCGACGCTCGGCGCAATCCACGCGGCGCGGGCGGCCTTGCAGTTGCCCCCGCTCACTCACGCGACTGACGGCGTACACAGCGCGGAAACTCTGTTGCCTGACCCGACTGCGCGGGATGCGTGGCAAGCAAAGGTGG
>JAKADD010000265.1 GCA_021820825.1 Bacillota bacterium | reverse complement strand
CGCTGACAGCAGACCCTGGACCAAAAGAGAGAACTGTGGGAATTGTGACTGTTTCCCCCGCGAAGATCGTAGCCCCCGGCGACAGAACAACGGGAGTCGTCGCAGCCATGGCCGGAAGGATACTGCCTATTCCGAGTACTCCAGTCGTAAGTACGGTCGCGGCGCAGATACGAACGAGTTGAGTTATCTTGGTACGCAGTTGCAGCAATCTGACCATCAAGTGACGATCCCCCAATTCTGACCACCTCCAACGAGGATGAATATAACATGGTTGGAGGTGGTAGAGATGCGGAGTTAGTCATAAAAATTTCTTTAATTTCACTTCATTACGAGCACTCGCCAACCGGCACAGAATTAAAAATGGCCGGCCCGACGGAGGGCGGCGTAAATATGTTCTCACAAGTCATCTCTCGGACGCCGTCAAAAGCAATCGTAAATGAAGAAATTGTAGACTGTTGGCTTACCTGAATTGGTTGTTACGACTGAATTTGGCGTTTATTAGTGTCTTGCCACTCGTGCAGTGGATGTCTCCCAATCGCCGTACTCGTACAAGGAGAAGCGGATTCAATTTCAAATTCAGCACAACAAGAAAACGGGCAGAGTGAAAAAGAGCAAGACCCGGAACCTGCTGGAACGACTGGACCAGAACCGTTAGGCCGTACTGCTTGCCTGACGGAGTCTCCCGTTTTCCATGTGATAGACGGCATGGGCGCAGCGCAATGTCTGCTCCCGATGGCTGATCAGGAGCGTGGTGCGTTCTGGCGCCAATGCCCGGAGCGCCGCCGTGACTTCCCGTTCGGAGAGGGGGTCGAGTGCGGAGGTGGGCTCATCCAGTACGAGCACATCAGGGTTTCGGAGCAACGCCCGCGCCAGGGCAATCCGCTGTCGCTGACCCCCGGAGAGCAGGGCGCCATGTTCGCCCGCACGCGTTTCGTATCCAGCGGGTAATTGGCGGATAAACACATCGGCATGGGCTAGTACGGCGGCGCGGATCACCTCTGCTTCAGTCGCCTGAGGGTTGCCGCATAATATGTTGTTGTATACCGTGTCGTCAAATAGAAAAGCGCTCTGCGGCAGGTACGCGACGCGGCCACTGACTCGCACCACGCCTGATTGCGGGGGATAGAGCCCCATGATGACCTTTGCCAGTGAAGATTTACCGCAACCACTGTCGCCCATAATGGCAGTGATGACGCCTGGCTTCAGTTTCAGGGAGACGTCGCAGAGGACGCGCTGGGGATGATCCGGGTACTGGAAACTCACCTGTTCCAACTCGACCGTTCCCTTTGCCGGCGCGGGATGATCGGTCTGTCCGCTGGCCTGTCCGCCGGTCTGACTGTCGAACTGTCCGCTGGCCTGTCCGTCAACCTCTTCGTCGAGCAGCGCGAATACACGCCACACTCCTGCGGAGGAAGCCTGCAGTTGCGCCCACGCGCCGCCGACCTTTCCCAAATCCTCCACGCCGGCCTGCAGACTGAGTACGGCTGCGACGGCGCCCCAAGTGACAGCGCCGCGGAGTGCGAGCCAGGCGCCAAATCCCAGAACACCAATATACGCCGATGAGAGCAGCAGTTGATTCAGGCCGTCTGCAAGGCCTTCCAGTTGGGCCAGCGCCTGGCGCTTCTCAACCAGTCTCTGATTGACGAGCGCAAACCGTCTGTCGATGAGTGTCTGCAATCCATACTGCCGGATGGTGGCCGAGTTGGCCAGCGTCTCACCATAGACGGCCGCTATGTCCCCCTTCGCCTCTTGAAGAGCATGTCCGGCCCGGCCCATCCGCTCTTGCCACCGCACGCCCAAGGCGCTTGCCAGCAGAACGAAAAATAACTGTACGAGTGCGAGTCGCCAGTCCATCCAGACGGCTGTACCCAGGCACACGAGGCCGATGATGGAGGAACTGACCAACCTGTGCAGCCCGCCGTCAAAGATCGCTTCGAGTTGTTCCAAGTCGCTTGTCGCCACGGAGTACACCTGGCTTGTGGAGCGAGCGTCCAAAACGGCTTGGGGAAGGCGCATGGTGTGCGACAAGACAGCATTTTTCATTGACAGCGCGGTTCGCTTGGACCACGTATTGCACAAAAATGCCGGAATCAGCGTGACGGCCAGAATGAGCAGGGTACTGATAACAGCAAGTGTCACGGCGGTTTGCCTCAGGGCGTCACTTTTGTAGAGAAATGCGTTGATGGCGTCGCGCGTCACCACACTGCCGAGGATGGCGACGCTCCCGACGATGGCCATGTTGCCAAGGACAAGCGTCGCGATAAATGCCCATGGCGCCGGAAGACAGCGCAGGATGCGCAACCAAAGCCGCGTCTTATTCATGTGCGCTCACCTCCCCTTGCTGTTCCTCCCACAGCGATCGGTACATCCCCCGTGAGCGCAACAGTTCCTCATGATCGCCACTTTCGATGATGCGACCGCGTGCCAGAACATAGATCTGATCGGCCCCAACCGCGTCGGCGAGCCGGTGAGTCACCCAGATGACCGTTCGCCCTGTGGTCAAAACGGACAGCGTCTGCCGTAACTGTTCGCCTACTTCTGCATGCAAGGCGGCCGCCGGTTCATCGAGCAGCACCAGCGGGGCGTCTCGCAGCAAGGCCCGGGCGATGGCCAAACGCTGGCGTTGCCCGCCAGAGAGATTGCTTCCCTGATCCTCCAGAAGCGTTTCGTATCCAGCGGGGAAGGCGGCGATGAATTCGTCCGCTCCCGCCATTTGCGCGGCCATTCGGATCTCGTGCCGGGTGCTGTTCGGGTTGCCCATGCCGATGGCAGCGGCGATTGTTCCTGAGAAGAGTTCAATTCGCTGTGAGACGGTTGCGATCTGAGTACGGAGCGCCGCAAGGTCGAGTGTCTGCACATCGTCGCCCCAGAGGCGCACCTGACCTTCCTGCGGGGCATACAGACCGCACAAAAGAGCAAGCAGACTGCTTTTTCCGCTGCCGCTAGGCCCGACAATGGCGGTCCTGGTTCCGGCCTTGACGGAAAGACTGATATGGTCGAGGATCAACTCCCGTTCCGCGCCGGGATAGGAAAAGACGACCTGGTCCAATACAACCGCATCCGCCTCCGAAGGGGTCGGCAGCATGCCCCCGCGTCGTTCCTCAGGTCCATCCAGCACCTCCTTGACGCGCTGTAGCGCCGCTTTCGTCCGTCCCCAATTGTTCAGGGCAAAGGGAAGGTACACGGTCGGACCTACCGCGTAGTTCAATAGTTGCAGTTCAGCCAACAGAGTGCCGGGCTGCAACTCCCCGCGCGCGACGAGCCAGCCGCCGTACAGGACTGAAAGAATGCGCGGAACGAACGAGATGGAACTGCAGACGGGCTGCAACAGGGATACGTAGCGGTTGATCCGCTGATCTTCGGAGTAAACGAGGGCATAAGACTGATTCGCCCGCTGGGCAAACCAGTCGTGCAGACCAAAGATTTTGACGATGTCAAAACCAGCCAGTATTTGCGAGAACAGGTGGTTGGATGCTCCCACATGGGCGGCCCGGCGCGGATAACACATCCCTGCGCGACGATTGAGCCAGGCTGCCATGATCATACCGAGCGGAGTGTAGGCAAATGTGACGAGAAACAGCCGCAAGTTGAAAGACGCAATCACGACGCCGGCGACCACGGCGAGGAGGGGTTGCAGGATCAGGCTGTGAAAGTCGCCTGTCATGAAATTGGCCAATGTCTCCGTATCTTGATTGATCCGTGTCTGCATGTCGCCAGAGCGAAGGGAATCCGTATACTGGGCGGGAAAGGCGACCGTCTTTCGCAGCAGATCTTGCTGCAATTCACCGACGGCATGCGCGGAGAAGGCGATGGCGGCATAGCGGGATAACCAGGTCATACCCGCGCCAAACACGATGAGACCACAAAAAAGTGCGATGGGCGTGAACAATTCGGAGCGCATGCCCTGAATGGAGAGATTCATGATGCGCCCCGTCAACAGGGCTTGGAGGATTTGCGCCGCCATCAGCGTGATGGAGGCGATAAGCACGGTGATGAGCCAAGGCGCCTGCCGCTCGGCGTAGGAAAGTACAAGTCGAAATAATCCGGACTGTCCGGATGGAGCCATATAGGTGGACACAAAAATACACCCCGTTTACTGATTCTTCATACTTGGTAGGGAGACAGACAGACAGACAGTAGGCAAGACAAAACTGCCCTCAACCACATAGTGGTGGAACGGGTGTCCTGCTCTGCGCTCCTGCTACGGCAAGTATGGGAACCAAATAAACACGATGCGG
>JAKADD010000264.1 GCA_021820825.1 Bacillota bacterium | reverse complement strand
CGTTTGCAGGAGGATCTGGCGGATAAACTTTTTCTTGGACAGATGCGCCTTGTGATCGTCAATCAGGATATCGCTGCCACGACAGGCATTCTGCCAGACATTCTGGATTACCTGCGCCGACACGCTGAGACACGCAGGATGTTGTGGCTGATTATTTCAAAAAACAGAGCAAAAGACGCATTAAAAGCCGCACCGAAACTGGAACGTGTTCCAACCCTTTATCTGGTGGGCATGATGGATCATTCAGTCTCACTGGGGAAGATTCCAGACGTATTTTTCGGAAATTATTGGGGTGCCGATTCGTCCTCTGGAAGGGACCCGCTTCTGCCCCTTATCTCAGTGCGAAAAAACAGGATTGATATGGAGGGCATGGCGATCTTCCGTGGCCATACGATGATAGGTTCTTTGAACCCGCTGGAGATCGCGTCCTATATGGAGCTTGCAAATCAACAGATCGGCGGCTATGCATTTTCTATACCGATGCCGGGCGATCCCGAAAACAGTGTTGTTTTGAAGACGCTGCTCCGACGGGGGAAAACATTGCTTAAGAAAAACGGCGGGAGACCGGAATTTACTATCTACACCACCATTGACTGCAGTATCGAAGAGATGACGAGTGTGAACGGACATCTGAGTGGGCGTCTGATGGAGCAACTGAGTCTCGAAGCGGCCAGGATAAAACTCCACGGGCAGCAGCGGCTCATAAAGAAATTGCAGCGCCTGCATACTGACATCATCGGCTTGGGGGAAGTTGTACGCGGCGAGTATCCCGCGTACTGGGAGCATATTCAGACGCGAGAACGCTGGCATGAGGCGTTTGCGACTGTTCCAGTTCACTTTGTCGTCAGAGTCAATGTCACTCGTTCCGGGCTGACAACGCATTAAATTCGCGAACAAATCGCAACAATCCGGAGATCGTGATGTTTCGGTTTGATTATATTGTTGGAGGTGTCACTGTGCAGAGACCCGTCTGGCGACTGCTCTGCGTCACTCTTCTGTCTGTTCCACTGCTCTCTGGATGCTGGGATCGACTTGAAATCGAGGAACGCGCCACTGTCCTTGGCATAGCCATTGATCCTTTGCCAGCCGCCGACAAACTGCAAAGCATCACTGGCACAAAAACGGGTGGACAAGGATACAGAGTGAGCGCACAACTTGCCATTCCAGGGCGCATTCCACTTGGACCCGCGACAGGAGGCGGCGGAACCACAGATCGACCGGTGTGGGTTCTGAGCGCCACCGGTAAGACTGTGGATGATGCAATGAATCGTTTACAGGAGAATCTGGCGGACAAAATCTTTCTCGGACAGATGCGCATCGTGATCATCAACGAACAATTGGCCAAAACATCCGGAATGCGTTCCTTACAGGATTATTTGCGACGCAACGCTGAGACGCGCCGATTGATCTGGTTAATGATCTCGAATGGAGAAGCAAGACAGGCGCTCCAGGCCGCACCCAAACTCGAACGCGTGCCTACACTGTATCTGGTTGGAATCATGGATCATGCCGTGGCTTTGGGTAAGATACCTGATGTATTTCTCGGGAATTACTGGGCTGCAATGTCTTCGCTCGGTCGCGATCCGCAGTTGCCTCTGATTTCTGTGGTCGGAGATCGCATTGACTTGAACGGGTTGGCCATATTTCACGACGACAGGATGGTGGCCAATCTGAATGCCCTTGAGGTCGCCGTCCTCATGGAACTGACAAACCATAAACTGGCTGGGTACGGCATGGCTGTTCCGCTGCCGCATGATCCATCCCACAGCGTCATCCTGAGAGGAATGCTCAGGCATACGGTTACCAAACTGAAGCTGGTGCGAAACAGACCAGTTTTCAATGTATATGTTTTTATTGACCTGAACATCGAAGAGATAACTGCAACCAGAGGAAAACTCAGCGATCACCTGCTGCAGGAGCTGTCCGCAGAATCGGCTCGCATTCTGAAGCATGCCCAGACGCGACTGATTCACAAGATGAAGCGACTGCATGTGGATTCCGTCGGTTACGGTGAGTATGTGCGCGCACAGTACCCATCCTATTTTGCCCAATTTGAAACACGAGGGGGCTGGAACAAGGAGTTCCAAAACGTAGTCATTCATCTGCATGACCACTGTAATGTGGTACGCTCAGGGCTTACGACTCATTAGGAGAATAAGGACAATCCTTGCACGACGGCAAGCGCAATCAGGCTGCCGATGATATAAACATAGGCGCCCAATTTTTTGAAGATTATTTCGTAGCCAGAGGCGCTTTGTACAGTCTCTGAACGGATGGTTTCTCTCTGCTTTGCATCACCTTGACCGGCTGCCCTGTCAGGCCTGTAGTCCAGGACGTACGCCGCAACGCCGCTGAGCAGAAAAACAAGAATCACCACAGTTGCGTTGCCCACTATGATCGTTTGAATCGTATATTCCATTGCCACTCCTCCGGAGGTCCGTTACTGTTCGAACGCCGATGACTGCTACGGATGCAGAACGTGGAGCAATTTTGCGAAGAGATTGGCTATCGTCGTTTGAAGCTGACTCAATTGCAGGGATATCGAGTGTAGAGTGGCCTGAATCCCCGACAGTTGAGAGGATTGCGACGCGTTGTTTTGGTTAACCGTTCCGCTCAAGTTCGATAACGCTGTCGACTGACCCCACATCCACATCGCCGCAAGGACAATCAGAACGATGGCCAGTGTGCCAAGCGCCCACCACGCTCCCTGATGGCCTGAGGACTTGATAATCACAATTTTCGTGGCTGAACTTTGATCATCACTGCGTAAAGAGGACCTTTGCTCACTTGCTGGATTGTTCAACTCTTTTGTTCTGTTGTCTTTCTCCATCGTGATTGTTCCTCCTTTTTTAATTTCTTAAATAAATTGGATTTGTATTCTTATTATAACACAGATCCATTTTATTTACCCACTATAGACATTCGAAAAACAGCCGCTGTTTATGACCGCGGCTGACGTATCAGGGCAACTGCCGCGCAAATGTGCAGGAATTCACTGGCGCTTGGCGAACAGTATTTCTGGGAGGTGGTTGAATGATGTTTCTCGAAGAATGCGTGGGTCAGATTATATATATACGTCTCAACGAACCCGCTAAACACGACGCGACATTAAGCGTGTTTATCAACGCGGAGTCGTTTGTCGGAACTAAACTGATCGCTGTCGATGAACTCGGACTATGGCTGGAGATTCTGCTGGAGACGAAGACACCCACCGAAACAGTGAAGACACAGATGCTCACAAGTGTCGTCCTCATTAAATGGATCTTCCTCGACGGCGTGTTTGTTCCGGAAAAACCGCATCTGGTTGAGAAGCACATGGGGTTTTTTCGCTAACGCACTTTTTTATTTTCCCGACCAGTGACTGGCTATAAACTGATCCCGGCCCGAACCTTGGCGATACGAATTGTAATGCGCCGGATTCGTTTTGTAGAAACCTTGATGGTACGCTTCGGCTGGATAGAACGCGGCAGCGGGAAGAATGGGCGTCACGACCGGTCTTTGGAACTGGCCGCTCTGATCCAGTTCACGCTTTGCCGTCTCTGCATTTTCTTTTTGCCGCTCCGAGTGATAATAAATCGCCGTTTGATAAGATGACCCGCGATCGCAAAACTGGCCGCCGCCATCCGTTGGATCAATTTGTCGCCAGAAGACATTGAGGATCTGGTTATAAGAAATGAGGCTTGGATCATACGTGATCTGCACCGCCTCGCGATGTCCTGTGGTTTCTGAGCAAACCTCCTCGTAGGTGGGATTCTCTGTGTTGCCTCCCGTATACCCCGACACGACATGGATGATACCCGGCCATTCCTCAAACGGCCTGACCATGCACCAAAAACATCCACCGGCAAAGGTGGCCAACTCATATTCAGAGCCAAATGTTTTATCCACGATACTTCCTCCCAACCTTCTCTCTTGTAAGTATACCAATATCCGAAGGCGCGGGCATCTGCTCGATCCGTATACTGCAATCAGCGACAAGGCCGCCAGTGTGCACTTCGTCACAATCCGCCGGACTGGATGGGTATATGTTGAACCTGTTGCTCCCGTGATTACGCAGCATCCACAGGCGGAGATTTACAATGAAATCTGCATGTCGACCCAGTCGACAGCAGGCAGTGTCGGAGCAGGCGCGCGATGCAGACCTGTGCAAGAATGCGCATACCCGCATTTTGCCAAAATCGTCCGCACCCGCGGTTCCCCGTTCTGTCGTGCGCTGAACGGGGGATTGCGGGTGCGGTTCGTGGGCCATCATCTGAGATACGAGATATTGACGCTGGT
>JAKADD010000263.1 GCA_021820825.1 Bacillota bacterium | reverse complement strand
ACTCCCCCCCGTTTTGCAGCCTTTGGACTACATCCAGTAGCTTGCGCAACCACGGAGAGATTAGGCAGTTATATACTGGCACAGTGTGCATGGGCAGTCAGCGGGAGCGATCCCGTCCATCATCGGCGTCACGGATGGCGGCGTTGTTCCGCCAGTGTGCGAACGCAGGAACTGAAGCGGACTTGCCCAGCACCAATTCGGTAATCGTCTGCACCCCGGTTTGGTCAGGGAGCCAATAGCTGGCGCCAGGACCAGTGCTGAAATTTCCTGGAATAGAATGTGCGCGATACAGGACGAGCGGATGGACCAGCGAGTAGGCAAGCAGGGTCTCGCGCTCAGACATCTGCGCATCCAGCGTACGCATCACCTTTGTGAACACCGCTGGCGGCAAGTGCGCCGCAATGGCGACGGCGCTGCGCATAAACCGCTCCTGGCGATGTACGCGTCCAATGTCCCCGAGCGGTTCATGACGGAAACGAACGACCGCGAGCGCCTGTCGCGGCGTCAGCCGCCGCCAGCCTGTCGGCAATGCCACATCCCCTTCCGGATCCCAGATGGGCCTGTCCACGGCAAACGGAACAGACCCCGCCAAAGCGACGGCCTGACGAAAGTGGAAGAAGTCCAGCAGCAAAACCGCATTGACGTGAATACCTGTCAACTTCGAAGCGGCTCTGCGCAGCCCCTGCCTGCCCTCGTTCATATAAACCCCATTGATTTTTATAAAGCCAATCCCCGGTTCCAGCACTCTCGTGTCACGCGGTATGTGCAACGCGTCAACCACACCAGATCCAGTCTGCGATGTCAATAAAACAAGCGTATCCGTATGGGCGTCCGTACGCCGATCCCGATCGGAACTCTGGGGATCGCGGTCCAACCCGGCAATGAGCACACCATACCGGGTGTTTCCACGCGTGTCGCGACCGCTGCTCACACTGTTCACCTGAGCGCTGCTTTCATGGAACAACCCCAGCATAAACACGGCGGTTGCAAACAGCGAAACAGCAAATCGCCGCCTGAATAGCGCACGCATCCGAGCAACTCCTTTTCATGCTCCTGGCTGGGATGACCGTCTGTTCAGCAGGATGAAAATTCGATTCAGTTCACCGAACGCGCCCTGCGGCGAGCGTCCCTCCATGCCGCCCAGGCAAATTGCGGCAACAGCAATTGGCGGCGCCACCGTCTGGGTTCTCTGATCAGTCTGTAGAGCCATTCCAGACGCGCCTTTCGAAAAACTGCAGGCGCCCGCCGGACCGTGCCTCCGATTACATCAATAGCGCCGCCGACGCCGATGGCAAGCGGAACGCCCAGATCGTCCAGATGCGCGGAGATAAACACTTCTTGGCGCGGTTGTCCCAAACCGACCAGCAGAAGGTGCGGGCGCGCTGCGCGAATCTCCGCAATAACCTCAGCCGTCTGCCCATCCGTAAAGTACCCATGTTTCCCGTCAATATGCAGTTGCGGGTAGCTTTTTTTCAATTTCTGCAAAGCGTGGTTGAGCGACGTCTGGGACGCCCCCAGCAGAAACACGCGCAGATCCCGTTCGGCCGCGTGAGCGATGAGCCGCTCCGCCAACTCTACCCCGGTAATTCTTTGGGCAACCGCCTGCCCATACCACTTCGATGCGATCACGATGCCGATGCCGTCAGGCGTGATAAAATCCGCACGCGCCAAAACTGCGAGCAGGCTTGGCAACCGTTGCGTGATCATGACAAACTCCGGTCCAGCCGTGATGATCATATGCGGCCGCTCGTCAGCCAGAAATGAAACACACTGATTATAAACCCACTTTTCGTCATTCATTATAAAAGGAACACCCAATACAGAAACAGTAGTATGCACACACAACACCCTTACTCACAGAGGTTTCATCAGCCTCCGATTCGGCGAAAATCCCCGCGCAAACGAACGACGTCTCTTGCATCGACGTAAAAATACCACAGTCCGTCGCGCGGGTCTACACGATTTATCCCATGCAATGTGCGCATATGCAGCGAGAAATGCGGAATAAGAGCAATTCGGGCCACCGCAGCGAGCAGATCCCACTCGGACAGATCGCTGTGGATATGTGTTTGCAGACGCATTGCCGCATTGCCCACACGCCACCATCTGGAAAACGGCAGGGGAGTGGCCGCAACCGCCTTGAGAAACTGTTGCTGCCGTTCCATTCTTCCCGTGTCAGCAAACACATCGTGACGAAATCGCACAAAATCAAGTGCGGTTTTACCGGTCAAACGCTGTCTCCCCGCTTTCAGATGAATATGTGTGCCATCCGAAGCGTCATCGTAGTCAAAATCCCTCCGCAACTCGACAACAACTCCCCCCAGTGCGTCGACCAGCTCTGAGAATCCCTGAAAATCAACGGACACGATATGATCAACCGGGATGCCGAACGCCCTTTGAACAATGGCCTTCAGAAGCGGAAGATCGCCATAGACCAAGGCATGATTAACCTTTGTATACCCATGATCGCAAATATACAGACGGGTGTCGCGCGGAATGGAGCAAAGCAGCGCCGTACCGCGTTGTACGCTCAGGCGAACAAGCATGAGCGTGTCTGATCTGGCAACTTCTCCTTTACGCGAATCCGAACCGACCAGCAGCCATGTTGCGGGATCGCGATCCCGCTGTTGAAAAGCGATATCCTGAAGCGCATTCTGCATCCACGATTCATCGCTGCGCGGACCCCGCTGAACATGCAATGCGCTTGCATGCACCGCAGCCATCGGAACAGGGGTTCCGGCCCTGGGGACAGACGCGCTCCAAAACGCCGACTGAAGTTCCTGTTGCACACCTGCGGCGCCTGTCTCAATTGCAAGGATCACCCTCAACGCTCCAATTACAGAAAATACAACCAGGTACGCCGCCAAGGAGTTCCACTGGCCAATCCGCATAGCGTACTCCCCCAGGCATCATCATCTCCAAGGTAGAGTAACCAGTGCAGCTTCTGCATATGCCTGTTCCACCAGCGAAGCAGACGTCAAAGAAGCTGCCATGGGCGGCAGCTTCGGGCAGCTTCATAAGGCGGAAGTATCATGGCGAACATATAGTGGCAGCTATGTGTTACGCAACAATATAAAATGCGTAGAGTGAGCAAGTTCCGGGGGTTTGCAATCCTAGGGGGGACTAGGGCTACACTTGCCCACTCTACGATTACAACACGAGGGAATGGTTCCCTCCCGAACTATCCCTCAACCGTCCGTGTGTGACCACTACCGGCAGCCCGGCTGTCATGGACGCTTACGCGTCTTTAGATCCATAGGCTTTGCGTCCGTACCTTTCAGTACGTTTGCCTTGTTTCGGGAGGTCTTTCTGAATCTATTGTATTCAATTCGACACAATTTGACAAGCCCTAAACGAAAAATAATTTAATTTCCTGGAGAACTCAATTTAACCTCCAGAAGAACTTGATGTACTCGCAGTCCCAGTTCCAGAAGCGGGCGCCGTTGCGCTGCCTGCCGAGCTCGTTCCTGCAGTGGTGGAGCCCGTTCCTGCAGTGGTGGAGCCCGTTCCTGCAGTGGTGGAGGTCGTTCCTGCGGTGGTCGTGCCCGTGCCTGCGGTGGTGGAGGCGCTGGACGAAGGCTGCAGGACCGCATTCATAAGATCCGACACGACAATCGGATCCGTTGTGCCGTCCAGGTTCTTGGCTGGCGCCTGGTATGTCTGGCCCATCGTATACACGGTTCCATTCGAATTCTTCAGTTCATACTGAATCTCCAGTGTCTGGACCCCTGTAACATTGACGCTGAATGGAGTGGGCGCCGCGCCGCCCTGAACCCAGCCCGTCGAACCGAGTGTTTTTCCATCGCCCACAAACACCAGTTGCAGAGACCCTGTGTAATTGCGCGACAGATCGTCGACTGCGAACTGGCCTGTCAGCGTTTGATATTGTCCGTTTAGCGCATAATCCGCACCCGGCATCCGAGCAGCCTGCCCTGCGCCGACACCCCATTCGATCGCAGATTGTCCAGGATATAGCTGCCCCAGTACAGACGGAGTCCAATAGCCAGTCAGTTGACCCTGCGGGTACAGCGAGGCGTTATTGAAATCGCCATGCAGCGCGCTTGGAGTAAGTGTTGACAGAGGCGTTCCCGGCGTCGCAGCAGGCGTCGAAGCGCCCTGAAAATTGAGGTTGCCCTGACTGTCGACGCCCGGAATCAGACCGGTGACGCTCTCATACTGCGAATTGCCGGCAGGAATTCCATAGAGCGACTTGCCGTTTGACAGACCTGTTGGCATCTGCTGGCCATTCAGATACACAGAAAAAGGCTGCAGACTCGCTC
>JAKADD010000262.1 GCA_021820825.1 Bacillota bacterium | reverse complement strand
TGACTGTCAGAGTCGCAGGCAAACGCTATCTGGCAACTGAATTGACGCCTCCTGAAGAGATCCGGACGGAGATCCTGTTCAACCGTCCGCCTGTCACGCTGGATCCGTCGCACAGGAACGCCGCGCCAGCAGACCTGCCCGAGTCGATTCCGACGCAGGGCGACCCGCGCGGCGGTGCGCCCCTGCTCGACACTCAACGCAGTTCTACGATGGTCACTCCGCCACCGCCTTCTCCCTGACCGCCCAAGCGAACCATCTGAACGCGCGGATGTGACCGCAGATAAGGTTGCAGGCCGCTGCGCAGGGCGCCCGTGCCTTTACCGTGAATCAGCGAGACCTGATGATACCCAGCCAGAATCGCGCGGTCCAGATATTGATCGATTTCGCGCAGCGCCTCCTCAACCGTGACGCCGCGAAGATCCAGCGACGGTTTCACCCCCTCGGAACTCCGGACGACGCGCGTTACCGGGCCCTCTACTTGATTGGCCCGCCGTAACAGTTCCACCTGAGCATGCTCCACTTTCAGTTTCATCATGCCGACGGCAACCAGAATTTCCTGTTTGTTCGCCGGGATGTCCAACACTGTTCCTTTTTGGCCCCCAAGGGACAAAACCCGTACTTCATCGCCCACACGAACCTGCTGCGGCCGTTTGGTATGCACGGCTGTCGGCAACGTGGAAGCAGGGATCAACCCGTCCAGGCGCTTGCGCGCTTCACTGAGCTGGTGGTCCTTGACCACCGCTCCCGCAGTGCGCAATTCCCGCAGTTCGCGCAAAATCATCTCCGCTTCCGCCTTGGCCGCGCGGACCTGGACGCGCAGTTCCTCCTGCGTCTGGCGCTTGCTGCGCTCACGCTCCTCCTGTGCGCGCAGCCTTTCGTCCAGCAACTCCTGTTCGAGCGCCTGCGCCTGAAGACGGGTTCTGCGCAACAGCTCTTCTTCATTCGCGGCGGCGCCCACACTTGCCTGCAGCTTGGCGATCAGATCTTCCACCCTGACATCGTGTGTGGACAGTTTCGCGAACGCAGACTCAATGATCGCAGCCGGCAGACCGAGGCGCCGGGCAATCGCAAACGCGTTGGAACGTCCGGGAATCCCCATCAGCAGCCGATACGTGGGCGCCAGCGTTTCCACATCAAATTCCATACTGGCGTTCACAGTGCGGGGCGTGGTGTACGCGTACGCCTTCAACTCGCTGTAGTGCGTCGTCGCCGCGATGCAGACGCCTTTTGTATGCAGGTGGTCAAGAATCGCCATCGCCAGTGCGGCTCCTTCTGTGGGATCCGTACCCGCCCCGAGTTCATCGAACAGGAGCAGTGACCGCCCGTCAGCAATATCCAGGATATGGACGATATTTTTCATGTGCCCGGAGAACGTCGAAAGACTCTGCTCAATGCTCTGCTCATCGCCAATATCCGCAAAAACCTCTGTGAACAGCCCAATTTCTGTGCCCTCAAGCGCCGGCAGATAGAGTCCCGACAATGCCATCAACACAAATACGCCGACCGTCTTTAACGCCACCGTTTTGCCGCCCGTGTTGGGTCCGGTGATGACCAGAGCCTGAAAGTCGTCGCCAATGCGAATATCGAGCGGCGTCACATGACGCTGGTCGAGCAGTGGATGACGCCCCGCCCGAATCCGCAGCTGCGGCCTGTCTGTCATGATCGGCCGCACTGCCCGCAGCGCATGCGCGTAACGGGCGCGCGCAACTGCAAAGTCGATCGTGGCCACCGCCCTTACAGCCGCTTCAAGCGCCTCTGCGTGGGCCGCCACTATACCTGACAGGCGAACGAGAATCCGTTCCACTTCTTTGCTTTCCTCAAGTTCCAGCCTGCGCAGTTCATTGCCCAAAACAAGAACCCGCTCGGGTTCAATAAACAGCGTTGAACCCGACGCCGACACATCGTGAACGACACCCCGAATCTGGTTCTGGCTGTCAGTGCGCACGGCCAGGCAGTAGCGCTCACCGCGCATGGTCACGATAGTGTCCTGAAGATACTTCTGTACTGCCGGTGAGCGAACCATTTCATCGAGAGTTCTCTTCATGCGCGCCTGCACAGAGCGAACATCCTGCCGCACCCGGCGCAATCCTTCGCTGGCGCGGTCGAGTACAACAGCGTCCTCGTCAATGCAGAACTGGATTTCGTCCTCGATTTCCTTCGCTACGGCAAGATCGAGCGCGGCCTGCGCAAAGTGTTCCATAGCCGCGTCAACCGCCAGATCCGCAATCATTTTGTGCACCCGGCGCGAACGATTCGCGGTAATCCCAACGGCGACCAGATCGGCGGCGCCAACCACACTGCCAAGTCGCGCTTTTGCGACAGTGGACCGGATGTCGGCCGTATCCGCAAAGGGAGGCGTTCCCTTACGGCGGTACAGGGTCTCTCCTTCCCCTGTCATGGCAAGGGCCAGTTCCACCGCAGACAAATCCGAAAACGGTTCCATCCGCTCCGCCTTTTCCCTGCCATAGACCGTTACACATAAATCAACCACCTGAGTCCGGATGGCGCTATACTCAAGCAGTCGCAACACGCGTTCATTCATCGTTTACTCACTTCCTGGACCGACCTGGACGCAATCGTCATCTGATTTCATGATTCCCTGTCATTCGGGAAACACTACAGCAAGCGGACATACATGGAGGTGGATCTTAGATGCTCGGTACAATCGTCCGATTCGTTGTTTCCGCTCTTGTCCTGATGTTCATCGACCTGATTGATCCTGGATTTCACATCTCGGGATTTTGGACCGCTCTGCTTGCAGCCGCAGTCATTGCAGCCATCGGGTGGGTCTTTGAACGTCTCTTCGGACGAAACATTTCACCATATGGCAGGGGATTGATCGGATTCCTTGTCGGCGCAGTCGTTATCTTCCTTGCCCAGGCAATTGTGCCAGGCATGCACGTCACGGTACTCGGCGCGCTGCTCGCATCGCTCATCATCGGCATCGTGGACCTGTTTGTTCCGACCGCCATGCGCAGCGCCAGAGATTAGACACGCACGGGGCATCCATCGGCAGGACCTGCAGCGGCGCAGGCGGGAACGGACCACAGTCCGCATTCCTGCCTGCGCTGTCTCTACAGGCCGCCTGCGATTTTGACGAACTCCTTGACAGGCTGGCGAAACAGCGGCGCCAGCGCCGAGTGGTGGATCTGCGTCTTTACCTGCGACATCGGCAGGTAGGAGGCCACGCTGATCAGCACGGCAATTAACAGGAACGCAATCACCACGCCGACGGCGAGTCCAGCCAACCGATTGACAAAAGACAGCACCGGAAGGCTGAACAGCGCTCCCAGCAAATGCCCCGCAAAGCGAATGATGACGAGAGAAATGTAAAACACAATACCAAACGACAGGGCGCTCGCGATCGCAAACGCAAGTGTACCCATGGTATTCCCGGTGTTGAACAGATTGAGCGCCGGCGCCGCCGACGGCGTGTGCATGTGTTTCAGGACGGTCGCCCGCAACCAGCGATCCAGAGTCGGCGTGAGCAAGCCGTGGAACTGCCAGGCGGACACGTAGGCGATCACAGTGCCAAGAAATCGCACCAACTGCGAGACAAGCCCCGTCCGATAGCCATCCCAGGCGCTGAACAGCAGAATAGCGACAATAACCCAATCGGCAATATCCATATCACATACCCCCAGAACACAGGGTAATTTTCACGACCTCGCTTCCTCTTCCAACGCTTCAAGCAACGTCTCGTACTCTCTCGCGATCTCATCATATTCCTGGGCCAGGTTCAAAGCCGTCAGGACTGCCAGAGTCTGCAGATCCAGACGCGGATTCTGCGCGAACAGTGCATTCATCTTCTCATCGACAAGCGCGGCGAGGCGCGTCAGGCGTTCGGGCGATGTGGGTCCTCGCAACGTGTACGCCTGTCCGAATATATCGACTTTTACGCGATTCTGCCCCTCAGTCAAATAAGCCACCTCCGCACGCTTGTCTATTCGCGATTGGTATGCAAATTCCTGCTTTTACCCTGCCAATCTGTGAATGGCGCGCGGTCTTCACTCACGCAGCGTGGCGCCATACGCGCTTTTTACGGCGTTCAGAATCGCCGTGAGCGGCTGATTCAAGTCTTCGTCTGCAAGCGTCCGTTCCCGCGACCGAAAAGCAAGACGCAACGCGACACTCTTCTCAGCGTTCCCCACATGCTCGCCCGTGTACACGTCGAACACCCGCACATCTTCAAGGAGCGCCCCGGCCGCAGAACGAACGGAAGAAAGCAGTTCAGCGACGGGCAGAGTGCGGCTGACAACTAGCGCAAGATCGCGCAGAGTACCCGGAAAGCGCGGCAATTCCT
>JAKADD010000261.1 GCA_021820825.1 Bacillota bacterium | reverse complement strand
AGATCAGGCACAGCGCGCACCGCTTGCGCAACCATCTGCAGCGCCTGGTCGACTGCCTCTACCTGATCCGCATCCCCTGCCGCCGCAAACAGGGCGCGCGCGTACCGGTTTGTCACCGCACCGTTCAACATATCAATTCACCGAGCAGTTGCTCCGCTTCCTTGACCATTTCCTGGTGAGCTTCATGGGCGAGATTGCGACGCAGCAGTTTCTCGCTGAGCTCGACCGTCAAGGACGCAACGGAGGTCATGACGCCATTCAAAACTTCCACCCGTTCCCGTTCGATCAGCAGACGATTTTCTTCCAGCAGGCGCCGCGATTCCGCCTGCGCTTCGTTCAAAATGTTCCTTGCCTGTTCGTCGGCCCTGACCCGCGCCGTGTCGAGCAGTTCCTTCGCCTGTTGGCGAGCCGTTTCCAGCAGTTGCTGCTGTTCGGTCAGAAACTGTTCCGCCTGGAGACGATTCTGCTCGGCGTCGGTGATCTGCGTCTCCACATACTGACGCCGTTTCTCCAGCATCTTTGCCAGCGGACCGAATCCATAGCGTTTAATGATCAAAAACATGATCAGGAACGTTACGATCGACACCAGAAATGTACCTAATTCAAACACCTGGATTTCTGCTCCCCTTTCCGCACCATGTTGACGTCCGTATGGACGGTCGATGCTGACTCTTACGATTGCGATTCGCTTTACAGGGAGCCCTTGGTGAAGAGCATGATGATGCCGAACGCGAGCGCGATGACCGGGAACGCCTCGACCAGCGCGACGCCAATCAGCGCGCTTGCAAATATGCTGCCGCGCGCCTCGGGTTGTCTGGCGACGCCTTCGACGTACTTGCTCATCACAAGACCGTCACCCACGCCGGAACCCACTGCGGCCAAGCCCAGCAGAAGCGCTACCGCAATATCGAACAGTGCCTTTGTTAACATGATTTGATATCCTCCTCGATGGTACTTGCCGTAAGTAAATGGTGATGCGGTGAGCCCCTGTTGCCAGGCGGCCTGTTACGTGTGGTGAACGCCGCCCACAAAGGATTTTTGGCCAACATACAGCGTCATCAGGATGGTGAAAACATACGCCTGAATCGTGCTGACAAAACCGCTGTAGAGCAACCAGATCAGCAGAAACGGAAACCCGGTCGGCACAACTCCGAACAGCATGGGCATCGTGAGAATCACGCCAATCAGGGCCTCGCCGGCAAATATGTTGCCGAATAGCCGCATGCCGTGCGTCAGTGGATTTGTGAACTCTTCCATGATTCCCAAAGGATTCTGCAGATAATGCCGGAAGTACTGCCGGGGGTGCCGCAACCCCACAGCATGGCTCAAAACCCAGACCATCAAAGCCATCCCCAGCGTCATGCTCATGTTGGCCGTCGGCGAGTCAAAGAGGGGAACTTCCCCGTGCGCCGCGGCCAGACTCGCCGCCGTGATCCCCAGCCAGGGGATCGCTTGATGCTGCTGGATCGCCACTGTAGCAATCAGGCCAAGCCAGTTTGCCACGAACAGATAGATCATCATGGTGAAGGCGAGCGGTAAAATCCACTGCACAACCTGTTCACTCGGCATCGTGTCACGCGCCATGTTCGCAGTAAAATCTATCGCCCATTCAATTAAATTTTGTAACCCGCGCGGGTTGCGCATATCGAGCTTGCGAATGGAGAGTCGAAGGACAATTAGCACCACCAGACCAGTCAGAATCATCATGGCGATGGTAGTCAGATTGATGCGAAAGATACTGTTGGAAAACAGATAAGGGAACGCCGGCATCATATCACCTACTTTCCTTTGGAGATTTTACCTGAAGATTTCACCCGGTTTCGAGCAAACCCATATAGGCCGAAGAATATGCACGCGAATCCAAGCAAATAGCCCACCAGCGCAGTGATCGGATTCACACCCGGCGTTTTGACCGCGACAACCATCACGGTGACCAAAACCACAAGCCTTGTCAGCATGCCCGTCATTCCAGACGCGAACAGCGCCCTTCCCATCATGCCGTCCTTCAGGTGCCCCTGTCTCACCATGCTGTAGACAACGTAGGCCCCGCCCACCTCGCCAATCAGCAGACCGTTCATTTCCGGCCTGATCGCACCGAACACAGCCCAGCACACACCGGTAAGGACAATGACAGCCAGACCCACCGCCGTCATGCCGCGCACTCGAATAAGAAAGCGGTCCATCTCATTCATGGCTTATCACCCAACATTCGCTTTATGAGATAGGCCACTCCGTACACGCCAACGCCAAGTCCCACCAGAACGCCAATCGCAGTAACCCACGGACGATTCCATCTTACAGCGAAGAGATGCCCCAAATAACCAAACACCAGCATATTCACCACAAGTTGAATACCAAGTCCAGAGAAAACAGCAAACGCTTTCCATTCACGAAATGGTGGTCCGGGAGTCTTGCGCTGGTCAGTGATTGTCTTCACCACCTCATTGGCGAGAGCAGTCAACCCGAACCCCCGCTAATACTACACTACATGAAAATTCGTTGTCAACGAATCTGAGCGAAATCCGAATTGCCGCTAAGCGTTTTTGAATGAAATCTTAATTTGTTCCATTCTGGTCCGCAACCCTGTGCGTCGCCTGTCCAAAACGCCGGAAAACAGGTTCCGCTAATCATCCTGTACATCAGTGTGCTCCACCACGACGTGTGTATAATCATATCCATGAGTGCAGTGTTCACAGTGCACACGTACAACTCGTTCGCCGGCGGGAACCGAGACGTGATTGCTCTTCCCGCAACGCGGACACTCGGAGTCAAATTCCCAGTGCACATGATGGATCAATGGGCATCACCTCCTGCAATAATTACATCTGCTGGCGCATACAGTAATAGTCTATAATGAATCACACGCCGTGAGCAACCTCAAACCACTGCCTGCGCCTGTACATTCGCGCATAGTTCCGCGAGTTGACACATCGGCTAAAGCCGTTCAATCACCATGGACACACCTTGGCCGCCGCCGATGCAAAGCGTCGCGAGTCCCATCCTGCCGCCCGTTCGCAGCAACCCATACAACAGCGTCACCAGTACACGGGCTCCCGACGCGCCGATGGGATGCCCCAGGGCAATGGCCCCGCCGCTGACATTCAGTTTTGCTTCGTCAAAACGAAGCTCCCCGGCGACCGCGAGAGACTGCGCGGCAAACGCTTCATTAGCTTCAATCAGGTCGATGTCGGCCAGTGACAACCCGGATTTTTTAAACAGTTTTCTGGTCGCGTAAATCGGACCAAGCCCCATCACCGCAGGGTCGACGCCCGCAGACGCATAGGCCGCGATGCGAGCGAGCGGCTTGACGCCCAATTGCTGCGCCCGGCTGGCGGACATGACAACGACAGCCGCCGCACCGTCATTGATTCCCGACGCGTTGCCCGCCGTCACGACGCCGTCCTTCTTAAAGGCAGGGCGCAGCTTCGTCAATGCCTCCAGGGAGGTTTGCCGGGGATACTCATCGGTGGCAAAGAGCGTGGGATCACCCTTTTTCTGCGCAATTGAGACAGGCACAATTTCCTGCGCGAAGTGACCGGCCGCAATCGCTTTGAGAGCCCGCTCCTGGGAGCGCGCAGCAAACGCATCCTGCGCTTCCCGCGTCAGCGTGTAGCGCTCTGCGATGTTTTCCGCCGTGATTCCCATGTGGCACTGTCCAAAAGCGCACCACAGGCCATCCCTGATCATGCTGTCCACAGCTGTCTGGTCGCCCATGCGGTACCCGGTCCGCGCTCCTTCCAGCAGATACGGGGCGCGACTCATATTTTCCATGCCGCCTGCAACCACAATCTCCTCATCGCCGGCGCGAATCGCCTGGGCTGCAAGCGCGATTGCCTTCAGGCCAGAACCGCACACCTTGTTCACCGTGAACGCCGGCAGTTCCGCCGCCAGTCCTGCGTGCATCGCCGCCTGCCGGGCGGGGTTCTGGCCAAGACCGGCCTGCAGCACATTGCCCATAATGACCTCGTCGACGAGCGCCCCGTCCATTTCCGCCCGCGTAAGCGCTTCCTTGATGACCAGAGAACCAAGAGCCGTTGCCGGTATCCCCGCCAGACTTCCGCCAAATGTGCCAATCGCTGTCCGGACGGCTGAAACGATGACCGCTTCCTCCATAGACCATTCCCCCAAAAATTGTGGATATTTTACACGATGCGTGAGCCGGAAATCGCTGCACAGGGGAATGGTTGCTGCTTCCCCGCGCAGCGGTTGCAGTTCCTTATGATTCCCGTTTTGGACGCGGCACAAATGAACCCGGAGCCGCTCCGCGACCAAAAAAGTGACGCAGGGCCTGGACGATGCGGTCCGACGCGAACC
>JAKADD010000260.1 GCA_021820825.1 Bacillota bacterium | reverse complement strand
ACTCCCTCTGCCCAGGACAAACACCGGCAGTTCGTATTGTTTCGCGCTGACCAGCACAGCCTTCAGCTCTGTGAGCGTACTGGGAATGACCAGCACATCCGCCGGACCGCCGATGCGCCAGGTTGTATGCCGGAACAGCGGCTCGTCAAAGAGGACATTCTGCGCAACACCAGAGAAGACGGACTGAAGCGACTGCCGATTCACGACCACATCCCGCCCCTTTCCACAGCGCATTTCCCTGAGAGTGATGACAGGACCGACAACGCAGCCGCCACTTTGGAGCCGGTCAGCACAGTCTGCTGACGTTCATCATCATATGTAAGGGCGCATGCTTGGTGACACTCGCCGCCATCCGGCGACCGCACCGGATAATAACACGCAAGCATGGCAGCAACTCAGGTGCGTCTGTCCAGCAAACGCTCGATTTCGACGCCAATGCGCGCCAGCGCATCGGGCCTCCCCAAGCGCAGACTTGCCTGCCGCATCTCTTCCAGAGCGAACCGATTATGCACCAAAGCTTCTGCCAGCCGTTTCAGCGTCTCGCCGCTCAACTGCGTCTCAGCGAGGAGTTTTGCCGCCCCCGCGTTCACCAGTGCAGCCGCATTGAAATCCTGGTGTCGATGCGTCACATACGGTGAAGGAATGAGCACCGCAGGAACGCCCAGGGCCGTGACCTCCGCCAGAATGGTTCCTCCCGCGCGGCTGATGACAAGCGCCGCGAGCGACAGGAGACTCGGCATGTCGTGATAGAACGGGATGATCTTCACTGTTGGCCCAAGTCTTTCCAAAAAAGTCAGGGCATGCTGCGCAATCTGTTCATGGTGGACCTGTCCTGTAACCCAGACAACTTGATAGTCCATGTCTTCTTTACTCGCCAGCCACGCGAGCGTCGCATCGTTAATAGGGCTTGCCCCACGACTTCCGCTGGTGATCACAATGAGCGGCCGCCTGCGATCGATGCCCAGATTGACAACCGTTGCAGTCACGTCATCCTGCGCGACGCCCACCACTTCCGAGGCGCGTGGATTGCCTGTGACGACGACGCGTTTGGCGTGCCGAAATGAATCTTTGCCCGCCTCCATGGACAACAGCACCGTATCCGCCACTCTGCTCGCCATGCGGTTGGCGAGACCCGCATAGACGTCCATCTCCAGAATGGCGGCGGGAATGCCGAGCGAATATGCCGCGAACACCACCGGCGCCACCACATAACCACCCGTGCCAATCACAAATTGCGGACGAAACCGGCGCAGCAAACGCCGGGCAGTCCATGTACTCGCAAGGGCCAGCCATGCTGTTTTGACAGCCTGCAACGACAGCGATCGTTTGAGACCCCGCACTTCGATAAACTCGTATGCAAACCCCGCTCTGGGCACGAGGTCGCGCTCCAGGCCGTGTTTCGTTCCGACGTACAGGATCTCGGCCCCAGGATACCGTTCCCGAATATAGCGTCCGATTGCCAGCGCCGGATAGATGTGTCCGCCGGTGCCGCCTCCTGTGAGCACAACCCGCATCGCGTTTCGCCGTTCCCTTCTTAGAGGTTGTTCAAAAAGGGGTCAGAACTCCCCAGCGCATTGCGGCGTCAGCGCCAAGAATGCTCCCTCACGTACCCAAATCGTACGCTCGGTCCGCATTCTTGGCTCGCTTCCTTGCACCGCGCGGGTCTTACCTGACCCCTTTTTGAACAGGCCCTTCTTAATCTAATAATAGGCGTGTCGGGAGATATTCATAAGAACACCCACGGCAGTCAGCATCAGCGTCAGTGATGAACCACCGTAGCTGATGAAGGGCAACGTGATCCCTGTCACGGGGAGCAGGCCGATCACCACCCCGATGTTGATGAACACCTGAACGGCGATCACGCCCGTCAGTCCCGCCGCGAGAAAGCTGCCAAAGCGGTCCTGTACGCGCATCGCGATGCGCAGTCCCCGCCAGATCAGCACAGAAAATAACAAAATCGTCACAGCCGCCCCGATAAATCCCAGTTCCTCCGCCAAGATCGCAAATATGAAATCTGTCTGCGGTTCCGGCAGGTAGAAATGCTTTTGTGTACTGTGACCAAGCCCCACACCCAGCAGCGCTCCCTGTCCGAGAGCGATCAGCGACATGATGATATGGTACCCGATGCCGCTGCGATATTTCCAGGGATTCATAAACGATGTAACCCGTTCCAATCGATACGGCGCGGACACGATCAGAGCCGCAAAAGCGACAAGACCCACTCCCGCCATGGCAAGCAGATGCCGCGCGCGCGCTCCCGCCACAAAGATCATCAGCATGGTTGCGCCTGCGATCACCGCGCTCTGGCCGAGATCCGGTTCCAGCATGATCAGGCCGATCACCACCGCCATCATGGCCAGCGGCGGCGCCAGTCCGCGTCTAAAGGATAGCATACGATCCGGTTCCCTGCTTAACAACCAACTGTAGAAGATGATCAGACCGAATTTGGCGAACTCAGAGGGCTGTATGCCAAATGTTCCGATACCAAGCCAGGCGCGCGAACCACCCCGCACCTGGCCAACATGGGGGATCAGCACAATGCCCAGAAACAGCACGCACAGCAGCATGATCTGTCGTGCGTACCGAAAAAATATCCGGTAGTCGATCCTGCTCATGACATACATCGACAACAGCCCCAACCCAGTCCAGAGCAATTGGCGTTTGACATAAAAATAGGGATCGTGAAAATGCTCCTGCGACAGCACGGTGCTCGCGCTGTGCACCATCATGACCCCCAGAGCCAGAAGAAATATGGTCACAATCGGTATCATCAGATCAGCCGGTTTCTGCTTTTGCACGAAAAAGCCCCCTACCAGGTACTCGTCCATGCTACAGCATATGCACCGCCTCTTTGAAGATTCGCCCGCGCTCCTCAAAAGACTTGAACATGTCCCAACTCGCGGCGGCCGGCGACAGGAGCACAACGTCGCCCGTCTCCGCCAACGCGGCGGCCCGTTGCACAGCTTCTGGCAGAGAGGTCACGGAAAACACCAGCGGCACCCCGGCGCGCAGCGCCATCTCGGCCATACGCGGGCCCGACTCGCCAATGGCCAGAACTGCTTTCAGTCTTTGCCCCGCGACCGCAGCCAGCGCCGACAGATCGTCGCCCCGGTCCAGCCCGCCCAATATGGCGATGATCGGCTCTGTGAATGCTGTGATCGTCTTGACAGTCGCCTGCGGATTGGTCGCTTTCGAATCGTTGACAAACGAAACGCCGGCTGTCTGACGCACAAACTCCATCCGGTGCTCGACCCCGGAAAACTCGCGCAAAGTGGCGGCGATCGCCTGCGGAGATGCTCCCGCCGCAAACGCGATCGCGGCTGCAAAGAGCGCATTTTGCACATTGTGTTCACCGCGCAGCGCGATCTCTTTGACATCCATGATCGGTACTGGATCCTGCACTTTGCTCCCCGTCACCACGAGCATGCCGTCTTGCAGACAGGCGCCGGGAGCCACGCGGCGGTTTGCACTGACAAGCCACACTTCAGCGGCAAGGCCTGCGGCGAGCTCTGCGACGAACTCCTGATCGCCGTTTAGAATCGCGATGTCGCCCGGTTCCTGATTGGCGAACAGCCGCATTTTTGCGTCGATATACTTGTCAAGTGTTCCATGATAATCGAGATGGGCTGGATATATATTGAGCAACGCAGCAATCTTCGGCCGCAGCGTGACGGTTCCCTGGAGCTGAAAGCTGGAGAGTTCCGCAACGAGCAGCTGATCGGCAGTTGCATCCAGGGCGACGGCTGACAGCGGCGTGCCGATATTGCCAGCCACCGTGGCGGGAGCGCCCGCCGCACGAAGCATCTCTCCGACCAGTGTCGTGGTCGTCGTTTTTCCATTGGACCCGGTGATGCCTATGAGCGTTGCGCGAGTCACCTGAAAGGCGACCTCCACCTCCGTGATCACCGGCACGCCGCGAGCCAGTGCGCGCACGACAATCGGTCGATCATAGGGAATGCCGGGGTTTTTTACGATCAGATCACATTCGTCCGCCAGTTCTGGCGGGTGCCCGCCGGTGATGACCCGGATCCCCTTCGCTTCCAGCACCCGGACATCCGCATCCACACGCTCGCGTGGACTCGCGTCGTTGACTGTGACCTGCGCCCCCAGCCGCTGCAGCAACTGGGCCACTGCAACACCGCTGCGGGCCAGCCCGAGAACCAGAACCGACTTTCCCGAAAACTGCACCTTGTCCACCCCATTCTCATCCTTATCGCCAGCGCCGTCTTACAGACACCCGGCTTGCTGGGTTACCTAACATATAAGTATAGGGCAACTAAGGACAGAGCTAATCCGGTCAACCAGAACGTTGTGACGACACGCCACTCCGAC
>JAKADD010000259.1 GCA_021820825.1 Bacillota bacterium | reverse complement strand
TGGTCATAGCCAGGCGCAATGTCCGTGGTCAGCGGCCCCAGTGTATAAAACGGAGCTTCCTTGCACACTTCCAACTGGCGGTCCATATTTTCCTTGATCTTGTGCATGGGAACGTGGCCCGGACCTTCAACCATCACCTGCACGTCATGCTTCCAGGCGATCTGCGTCAATTCGCCGAGCGTGTCGAGTTCCGCGAACTGCGCCTCGTCATTGGCGTCAGCGAGCGATCCGGGACGCAGTCCATCGCCCAACGAGAAGGCCACATCATACGCCTTCATAATTTCGCAAATGTCGTCAAAGTGCGTATAGAGAAAGTTTTCCTGATGATGCGCCAGACACCACGCCGCCATGATCGAACCGCCGCGCGAAACAATTCCTGTCATCCGGCTGGCTGTAAGCGGAATATAGCGGAGCAAAACCCCGGCGTGAATCGTGAAATAATCCACCCCCTGTTCAGCCTGCTCGATCAGCGTGTCACGATAGATTTCCCACGTCAGTTTCTCCGCCTGCCCATCCACCTTCTCCAAAGCCTGATAGATGGGGACTGTCCCCACCGGCACTGGAGCATTGCGAATGATCCATTCGCGCGTGGTGTGGATGTTCTTGCCCGTTGAGAGATCCATAATCGTATCGGCGCCCCAACGCGTGGCCCATGTCATTTTCTCGACTTCATCCTCAATCGAGGACGATACAGCGGAGTTGCCAATATTGGCGTTGATCTTGACAAGAAAATTGCGCCCGATGATCATTGGCTCACTCTCGGGATGATTGATGTTGGCCGGAATGATCGCTCTCCCGCACGCCACTTCACTGCGCACGAACTCAGGATCCACCTGTTCGCGAATCGCGATAAACTGCATTTCAGACGTCACAATTCCTTTGCGGGCGTAGTGCAGTTGCGTCACATTGCTCCCCGCACGGGCGCGCAGCGGACGGTGAGCGAGACCGGGATAGACTGTCATGTCTAAGTTTTGCGAAGCAAAATCCCAACGCTTGTGCGCCGCCAACAACGCGGAAGCGGACACTGGAGAATTTCCATTGTCGACAGGCTGAACGGGGCGGCCTGCGTACTCTTCGACATCGGCGCGCTTCAGCACCCAGTTGCGGCGAACACGGGGAATCCCATTTCTGAAATTCGCCTGATATGCCGAATCTGTATAGGGGCCGCTGGTGTCGTAGACACGGACAGGCGGATTCTCCTGTGTTCCATGGCGTCCGCTTGTAGGTTCCAGCGTGATCTCTCGCATCGGCACTCGAATGTCTGACTGTCCTCCCGCCTCTACGTATATTTTTTTGCTCCCCGGAAATGCCGCAGACGCATGAAAACGCAAACCTGCCGATTCAGTTTCCGATTTATTCCTAGATTCTGTTCCCGATTCATTTGCCATGATTCACATCCCCTTTGCGATTTTATCTGACCTCTCAAGCGGACAACAAAAAACCACTTGGGAACCCAAGCGGCTGTCCGCACACGGTAATTGTGCGCATTCCCTCCGCTGGCATTACCCAGATCAGGTGATCGGTCGGCAGTAGTGACGACTGCCCTCTCAGCCTGGCTCAACCAAGCTCCCGCAAACATTATGAAATTCAAATTTAAGATACCACTACACTCTTGAGAGCACAACCACTATTTGTACGCAGCTCTCTGGAACTCTACGGACACTCTACAGACACTCCCTTGGCGCACAAGTTCTTTGCGCACTGTTCCTGGCGCAGGCTACGCCCCCACGGAGAGCATCTGTTCATCCATCACGCTCCGCCAACCCGACCAGCTGTGGGGCTGCTCGGTGAAGCGACAACCGATTTTGGAATCCTTCTCGCCTGATACCCCATCCGGCCCGCCTCAACACCCGCCGCCATGGCCCGCGCCATCTGAACAGGATCGCCCGCTTTGGCGATCGCCGTGTTGACAAGCACCGCGTCGGCGCCAAGTTCCATCGCCAAAGCCGCGTCGGACGGCGCGCCGATGCCCGCGTCGACGACCACTGGCGCCTGTCCGCCAACCACTTCGATGATGCGAGCCAGACGGTCCGGGGAGGTCAGCCCAAGGCCGGTTCCGATCGCCGAGCCAAAAGGCATGACCGCAGCGCAGCCGGCATCAATTAGGCGTCTGGCCACTGTGTGATCGTCCGTCGTATACGGAAGCACCACGAATCCTTCCGCCGCCAATACTTTTGCAGCTTCCACCGTTGCGATCGGATCGGGCAGCAGCGTGTTGTCCGCAGGAATGACCTCCAGTTTGACCCAGTTGGACAAACCCGCAGCGCGCGCCAAACGGGCTGTGCGAATCGCTTCTTCTGCCGTCTGACAGCCTGCGGTATTCGGCAGCAGGAAAAAGCGGTTAAGGTCGATATAGTCGAGCAGCGACTCCTCCTTGCGATCCAGATTCACCCGCCTCACCGCCACCGTCACAATCTCCGCTCCCGATGCCTCAAGCGCGTCGCGCATCTGTGGAAACGTTGCATATTTCCCCGTTCCAATCATCAGCCGGGAGCGAAATGTTCGCCCCGCAATCGTAAATGACTTTTCCATACCGCTGTCACTCCTTCTTGAAAATAGATTTTCCTGACTGCGTTTGCGGAATCAGCCGCCGCCAACGAAACGCACAATCTCGATGACATCCCCGGCGCTGAGTACGCATGACGCAAATGTCTCCTGGTTCATGATCTCTCCGTTACGTTCTACCGCGATGCGCTCCCTCGACAGGTCGAGTTCCTCCAGCAACTTCATTCCTGTCCAATCGGAAACGATATCGCGCCGTTGTCCATTCACCACGATGGTCATGGTCCATTCCCTCCTCAGTTGACGGCCTGTGCTGCTTTCGCCGCATCTGGCAGAAAAGCGCGCCAATGTTCCGGCCACACTCTTCCAGCCACTGCCGCCGTCGCCATATTGCCTGTTACCGGCGCCAGAAGAATACCATTGCGATAGTGTCCGACTGCGTAAATGAATTGCGGATACGCGGGATCTGCCCCGATCAGAGGCAGAGAGTTCGGTGTGGCTGGCCGAAACCCCGTCCATGCTCTCTCAAATGCGGCATTGGCCAGTTCCGGGGCGACAGCGCGGACAGCCTTGAGCAGACTGTACACCGCCTCCAGCGTCACATCGCACTGAAAACGGGCGTCACGCTCTTCCGTCGCGCCGGCAATGATACTCCCATCGCGCTTGGGAACCAGATAAATGCCCTCTGCAAAAGCGGTGCGATGAAGGCGCAGCGGCCCCCTGGGCCGAATGGACAATAGCTGACCCTTGACAGGCCCCACCTGAACAGGCAGCGCCGGTTTGCCATTGATGCCGCCGCTCCAGGCGCCTGCGGCGAGAACCAGAAAATCAGCATGATAGACCGCGTCAAGCGTATTCACCACCACACCCCTGCCGTCAATTCCATATGACAGGATCGCCGCGCCTTCCACTGCGTCTGTACGGATCCTCGCCGCCACAGCGAGCGCTCGCGACAGCAGCGGAGCGGCTACGTTGCCATCGTCGGGCAGATGCAAAGCGCCGTGAGTCGGCCCCAAAAGAGGCTCCAGCCGATTCGTCTCGGCGGGCGTCAGCCACTGTGCGCGCGCCCCGGATTCCGACTGCCAGACCCCGCGTCGCCGCAACCGTTCTGCCTCCTCCCCGTCATGCGCAAGGCGCAGTGTGCCGTTGTCCGTCATCTGAATATCGATCCCCGTCTCCTCGAACAGTTCATCCGCAAACGAACGATACATGGACCGGCTCTCCAACCCCAGTTGATACTGCGGACCCGGTTTGTCCATCTCCAGTTGTGCGCCAAGCATGCCTGCTGCTGCGCTGGACGCGCCCATCCCGATTTCCCCTTTTTCCAGGAGCAGGACGCGGCGTCCCTCCTGTCCGAGCCGCCATGCTATACTGGCGCCGATCACTCCGCCGCCTGCAACGATAACGTCATATGTTGTGTTTTTCATTACTGTCGCCTCCTCGATAAACGGGTGGAAAAAGAACGCGTGGCGCTGTGCGCGAGCAGGCGATCCGGTCGAGCAGCGACTGCGTAGCGCGGCGCGGATTCTCGCTCTCCATGATGGCGCCAATGACGGCGACGCCGCTGCAACCCGTCTCCAGCACCTGTTCCACGTTTTCCTCCCTAATGCCGCCGATCGCGAGCACTGGAATCGACAGACGCTCGACGATCTCCGCCAGCGTAGGCGTTCCCCGCGGCGGAACAGCTTCGTGGGTTTTTGTTGAAAATACATGTCCGAACGTCACATAGTCAGCGCCGCGCGCCTCCGCTGCGACGGCCTCAGCGAGCGAGTGCACCGAACAGCCGATCAATCCGCGCCAGCCCGTTGCCCGGCGCAGACTCTGCACCGCCTCCAGCGGCAGC
>JAKADD010000258.1 GCA_021820825.1 Bacillota bacterium | reverse complement strand
GATCTGCCCTGGCGCGGTGGATCGATCATGCCGACCAGACCGACGAAGATCAAATCCCGTTCCGCCGCCTCTGCCGAACCAGGCGTCTGCCGGAGCTCCCGACGCGCAAAACCAAGCGTCCTCATGGCTCGCGAAGCCATTCCGGCGACAGCCTGCAGCACGGTTTCCCGACGCGCCGCGGTAAGCGGCAACAGTTCCCCGTCCAGCTGAATGCGTGTGCATTCGGCCAGGAGCAGATCCGGCGCGCCCTTGACCAGCAGTTGCAAAGAGGAGCCAGTCTGCGTTACGACAGACATGCGCTTGCGCACAGAATCAAACGGATATTCCTTGACACGGACGCCGACCACAGGCAGCGGGATCTTTTGGGCAAGCACCAGAAGCGCGGCCTCCGTCGGGTCGCCCAGCGCCACATACGCCCCCTCGACAAGGTCGACCTGCGCGTTGTTGCAGACTCGCCCGATCTCCGTCAGTGCGCGGATCGACTCCGGGAGTTGTGCAAGCGGTCTGTTGCGGTCGATCACCTGTCCGTCCGGATCATACCCATCCCCTTCTACAGTGAACGTTCTGCCGTCGGCCACGATCTCCTTTACCGTCATCTGATTCTGCGTCAGGGTGCCCGTCTTGTCAGAGCAGATGACAGTTGCGCAACCCAGCGTCTCTACGGAAGTGAGTTTGCGGACAATCGCGTTGCGTTTGATCATGCGCTGGACTCCAAGGCCAAGCGCGATCGTTACGATGGCGGGAAGTCCCTCCGGGATCGCCGCCACCGCAAGGCTCACCCCTGCCAGGAACATTTCATACACCGCATGGCCATGGACAACACCTGCCACAACCACGATGCCTGTGATCGCAATCGACACGTAGACGAGCACCTGGCCCAACTGGTTCAGCCGATGCTCAAGCGGAGTCATGACCTCTTCGCTGCTCTGGATGAGATCGGCGATGCGGCCCATTTCCGTCGCCATCCCGGTGGCGACCACCACAGCCTGCGCGACCCCGCGCGTCACCATGGTGCCCATATACAGCATATTTTTACGATCGCCAAGCGGCGCGTCAGGATCGGGAACAGGCGCGGAGTGTTTGGCTGCAGGCAGCGACTCGCCAGTCAGTGACGCTTCTTCCGTTTCCAGTTCTTCGCTGTGCAGGAGACGGGAATCGGCGGGCACCCTATCGCCCGCTTCCAGGGCGATGATATCGCCCGGCACCAGATCGCGCGCCGGCGCCTCCCGCCACGTTCCCGTGCGCCGCACTTTCGCCATGGGAGCCGTCAATGCCCGCAGCGACTGCAGAGAACGTTCCGCGCGCAACTGCTGGACAAACCCAAGAAACGCGTTGGCAACGATGATGGCGATGATCGTGACGGCGTCGGTGAACTCGCCCAGCAGCCCTGAAATCAGCGTGGCAAGCAACAGTACGATGACCATAAAATTGCGGAATTGATCGAAGAACACAGTGATCAGCGAAACCCGTTTGCGATCCACAAGCTGGTTTTCTCCATAGACGAGACGCCGCTCCGAAACCGCCTCTTCCGTCAGCCCCGCAAGAGTCGCAGAGAGCGCAGCAAGCGTTTCCTCCCCCGTTTTTGTATAAAATAGTTCATCATTCATAGCTGTGCGCACCGTCCTTACCCCTTGTAGGCTCTCTACTTCCTATGCGCCGGGGAGGACAAACAGTACCGTCTGCACAGGTGGGGGCAGAACTGGAAATCGTCTGCTATACTGAACGTACTGTCATCTATCAGGAGTGGTTTTCGTATGGGTAAAGTAGCCCTGATCACGGGAAGCGCCAGTGGATTGGCCGTCGCGTTCGCCCGTCAGCTGGCCCGCGACGGATACGATCTCGCTCTCAACTATCGCACCGGCAAAGAGCGCTGTGAGCAACTCGCGGCGCGGCTGGCAGACACATGGGGGATCAGCGCAACGGTTTTCGCGGCGGACATGTCGCGCGAACTGGAGGTGGAGCGACTGGTGGACGATGTGGCGGCGCGCTTTGGCAGGCTTGACGTGGTCGTTCACAGCGCGGGGCCATTTATCGTCCGGCGCAAACGACTGACAGACTACACTGGCGAAGAGTGGCGGGAAATGATTGACGGAAATCTGTCGTCTGCCTTTTACCTCTTTCGCAAGGCGATCCTGTTGATGCGTCCGCAGGGATTTGGCCGCATCGTCACCATCGGATTTGACCGCGTGGAGGAGGCGACCGGATGGCCGTACCGCTCTGCATACGCAGCCGCAAAAGTCGGGCTGGCTTCGCTCACCCGTTCCATCGCCAGCGAGGAGAGAGAGAATGGCATCACGGCGAACATGATTTGCCCCGGAGACATCCGCGGCCGGGCGAAAGAGTCCGATCCGCCGCACAGACAATGGCAGTCTGCCCTGCGGGCGCCTGTTGGAGGCGACTTGGCGCGTGTTATTTCATTGTTGCTGCACCCTGACGCGCAGTTTATCACAGGCAATATCCTGTCACTTACAAACGGCGAAGATATTCTCGGTCACTACGACAGCGGACGGTCACAGGTGACAGACGCGCGCACGATCCCAGTCGGCGCCACAGTGCATGTCATCCCCTGGAACGCACCCGCGCTCGTGACAGAACGCAGAGACAGAACAAACCGGCGCTCCGTTTATACAGTATCGCGAGAAGACCACACAGCACAGTTTACTGTGGACCAGCTTGAGGAGGAGAATCCGAATGGCATTTGACGGCCTGGTGCTCGCCGCCGTCGCGCGTGAACTTGACGCCGCGCTCACGGGGGGACGCATCGATAAGATCCAGCAACCAACAGCCGACGATATCATCATGACAATAAGGGCATCCCGGATCAATCAGCGGCTTGTGCTCTCGGCCAACAAAACCTATCCAAGAGCGCACCTGAGTCACTCACTCGCCTTGCCAAGCCCACCCGTCGCGCCGATGTTCTGCATGCTGCTGCGTAAACACCTGGAAGGCGGGCGAATCGCGTCGATCACACAGTGGAAGCGCGAACGCATTCTCTTTGTCGATGTGGAAACCCGCGATGAACTGGGAGACAAGGCGCTGCGCAGAATCGTTCTGGAGATCATGGGCCGGCACAGCAATCTGTTGTTGCTCGATCGCCCGGACGGAACGATCCTCGAAGCGACGTCCCATACCCCAAGAGCCATCAACCGCCACCGCGAGGTCCTTCCAGGCCGTCCTTACGTGTATCCGCCCGCGCAAAACAAAAGCGACCCCTTTGTCGAGACCGGCAAAGGATTTGCGGCGCGCCGCGCGGAAAACCAGGATCAGCCAGTCGAACGGTTTGTCGTGGACTCTTATCTGGGTATCAGCCCCTTCTTCGGCAAGGAACTCGCCGAAGAACTGCGCCAGGAAGCCGGCAGCGGCCCACCGACGGCGACCGGCAAACTGGAGTGGATTGTATTCGCCGATATGCTGCAACGCGCGAAGGAGGCAAAGTGGCCTGCCATCGTCCAGGACGAGGCGCGGCAGCCAAAGGCTTTTTATCTGTTCACTCCCACGCATGTACCAGGACGAACGACGATTTTTACCAGTGTCAGTGAATGCATAGACACGTTCTTTCGCGAACGGGCGCTCGCAGACATTGCGCGGTCCAAAACATCCGGCTACACACGGCTCATTAAAAACGAACTGGAGCGGGCCTTGCAAAAGGCGGACAAATTTGCGGCGTTGCTGGATGCGGCCGCAGACGCAGAAACGTGGCGCGTGCAGGGCGAACTGCTGACCGCCTATCCGCACGAGGTTGTGAAAGGGCAAACTCGCGTGACGCTGCCCAATTTTTACGATCAGGAGACGCTGCTGTCGATTGATCTTGACCCTGCCAAAACGGCGCTCGAAAACGCCAACGGCTATTTCAAACGCTACAACAAATACAAAAAAGGTCGCGTCAAGACGTTGGAACAGCTTGCAGTGGCACGCACGGATATCTCTTATCTGGAAAGTGTGCTGCATGAACTGGAGTCCTGTACGCTCTCTGATCTGCCGCAGATCGAGACCGAACTGCGCGACGCAGGGTACCTCAAGAAAGCGCCGAACGCACGCAGACCGGGTGGCAAAAAATCGGAACCACTGCGCCATGCAACATTTTTCGCGCAGGACGGCACCCCCATTTTTGTTGGCCGCAACAATCGCGAGAACGATCAGTTGACGCTGCGCATCGCCAGAAAAACCGATCTGTGGCTGCACGTCAAGGATGCGCCTGGTTCGCACGTGATCATATCCAGTCCGGACCCGGCGCCGGACACCATTTACGACGCAGCCGTCCTCGCCGCCTATTTCAGCAAATTGCGCCACTCGGCAAAAGCGGCGGTCGATGTCGTTCCCGTGAAACAGATCTGGCAGCCAAACAGCGCCCGC
>JAKADD010000257.1 GCA_021820825.1 Bacillota bacterium | reverse complement strand
GTCGCGTCGCCGGAAACTCCCGAGCCGCCGCTTACGCGAATGCGATATTGCCAGACAGTGCCCTGGAAGGCCCGCTGTATCACCTGACCGGTAATGCGCGCGCCAGTCTCCAGAGTGTTTTGGGCAGTTTCCTGTTCCACGGTGATGTCGGACGGGCGGATCAACAGCCGGGTAGCGGACGAATGCGCGGCGCCCTGTCTGGCGTATAACCGGTGGCCGTTCCACTCGACTTGCGCATACTCGTTTGCTGCGTCCATGACCTGACAGGGGAGCAGATTGGCGGCGCCCAGAAAGGACGCCACGAACGCCGTGGCGGGATGATGATACAGGAATGTCGGCGTACCCTGCTGCTCGATCCGTCCGTCGTGAAGAAGCACGATATGGTCAGCCATGCTGAGCGCCTCCACCTGATCATGCGTGACGTAGACGCCGGTCACGCCCGTGGTTTTCATGATGTGCAGCAGCTCCCAACGCATCTGTTCGCGCAGTTTGGCGTCCAGGCTTGACAGCGGTTCATCCATCAGCAGCACCGTGGGGCGCGGAGCGAGCGCACGGGCAATCGCGATGCGCTGCTTCTGGCCGCCGGACAACTGCTGCGGAAACAGGGGTTCATACCCCTCCATCTGCACGATGCCAAGCACTTCCTTGACCCTCGCCCGGATAACGCTTGCGGCCTGCCGTTTGACCTTCAGCCCAAATGCCACATTTTCGTATACTGTCATGTGCGGCCAGAGAGCAAAATCCTGAAACACCATGCCGATGTTGCGCCTTTCCGGCGGCATTGTGAAACCAGGTCCAGAAACCCGCCGTCCATCCAGGTCGATGCGCCCGCCTTCAATGTCTACGACGCCGGCGAGCGCATTCAGCAGCGTGGTCTTGCCGCAGCCGGACGGCCCGAGCAGAGCCAGCAGTTGTCCCTGCCGCACCTCCAGCGAGATATTGTCAAGCACCACTTTGTCGTTGTACCGTTTGGTCACATCGTGTAGCGAAAAACTCACCAGATTCACTCCATTCTCTGCACTGGGTACGGTTCGTCCGGCAGCAGTTGCGTACGCTGGCCGGAATGGTCAACCGCTTTTCGCACAACTGCCGACGGCGCGCTGACCGCAACATCGCGGCGGCGCAGGAGACGAGTGGCAAAGTAGCGGCCCAGCCCATAAATCACGAGTACGATCGTCATGCCGATCACTGTGAGCGCAGACCCCTGCGCCCACTCGAAGGCGTTGAATTTGGAGGCGATCAGAACGGGCAACGGCGGCGCTCCTGCAGGATACAGGAGCGATGACGCAGGCAGTTCAAACAACACGCCAGTGAAGGTCAGAAAGAAAGTGGACACAACCGTGGCGTCCACCAGCGGCAGAATAATGGTTCGGATCACTGTCGCGTTTTTGGCCCCCAGCACTTTGGCTGCGGTAAACAGATTGGCTGACACCTGCGTCAGGGCGCCAATCTGCAGGCGGATGGCGTAAGGAAGACTGCCGGCGATATAGGCCATATCCAGACAGATGACCGTTCCGTACAGGACAAGATGAATCGGGATCAGCCAGTCGGCATTCCAGGCAAATACAAATCCCGCCGCCAGCACCAGCCCCGGAATGGCGATTGTCGCGATTGTGAGGACGTTGACCGCGCGGCTGACCAGAGATTTACCAAATGTCACCTGCAGCGCCATGATGAGTCCGAGCAGCATGGTCGCGACAGCCGCGATCCCGGCGTAAGCGAGTGACGCGGATAACGCCTGCAGACCTTGTCCCCCATTTTGCAGCGCCTGTGTGTAGTGATCGACAGACCAGTTGGAAGCGGCGATTCCGTCCGCCCAGTGGCGCCACAACGAGGCAGAGATCGTCGCGATCATGGGCAGGCCGATCGCGAGCAGCACAATGACGAAACTGACGACGCTGATGGGAGTCAGTCTCTGCGACGCAAAGGTTTGACGCCTTGTATGCGTCGATAGCGTCGCGTAGCTGCGCGTCTTGAGAAAACGGAACTGCAGCGCCAACACGGCGGCGGTCACGGCGACCAGGAGCAGCGAGAGACCTGCGGCTGCAGAGTAATTGACGGGCGCTTCATTTAGCGCAGCGTAAATCTGGTAACTGAGCAATGGAATCTGCATCTGCGGCGTGATGGCCGCCGCAAAACCGAAATCGCCGAATCCTTCCGCAAATGCGATCGATGCGCCTGCCATGAGCGCCGGCGCCAGGAGCGGCAGAGTGATGCGCCAGAAGATGCGTTGCTTCCCGGCGCCAAGCATACGCGCCGAACCGCTCAATTCATCGCCCACATTGGCGATGGCCTGTGTCATGGCCAGATGGACGAAGGGAAAGTAGCGCAAACTCATCACTACGATCAGACCCTCAGGTGTGAAAAACCAGTTTGACCAACCCGGCGGCAGATTGAACAGTTGCGCGAGAATGCCTCCGCTTTGCATCAAAATAAGCCAGCCCTGCGCGATCACGTATGACGGCGCAAAAAAGATGAGCCATACTGTCAGGTCCAGCAGCAGTCGCATGGTTCGCGGAGCGCGATGGCTGCCAAACGCGGTAACGGTTCCGATAATCGTTGCGATAAAAGCGGCGCCAAGCCCGATGAACAGCGAATTGAGCAGAGCTGTCAGATTGGCCGGATCTGCGAAAACCTGCGTAAACGGTTGCAGAGACGGACGCCAACTGGTGTGATAGTCAAAAAGATGGGGAAAGACGATCTGGATGAACAGGGCGGCCAGCGGATACAGGATCAGGATCGCGATCACGACAAGGCTGGGTGCGGACATGAGCGTAGCCCTGATCCGCACCCAGGCAGAATTATTGTACGATATTTTCATGGAACCAGTTCTGGATCGAGTTGAATTGGCGCGCAGCCGAAACCGCGTTGACCCGTACCCAGTGGATGCCGGCCTGTGGACGCGCACTGTCTGGTCTTATGCCCTTGATGATCGGATTGAAGTAGGAATCCCCGCCGCCGTTCTTGGGATTGGTCATGATTCGCTGGCCCTGCGGTGAAAGCACAAAAGCGGCGAATGCCTTGGCGGCGGCCATATCGGGCGCGTGACTGTCGATCGCAAGAACACCGGGCAACATGTAGACGCCTGATTTCGGGTAGACCAGTTTAATCGGCTCACCGCTTACTTTGGCCTTGGTGAGTGCAGAGTCCTGGATCATGATGGCCTTCACCTGGCCTTCTTCAAGAGCCTGCAGAGTAACGCCATTTGTGGGGAACACCTTGAGTCCATTCGCTTTCAGGTTCTTAAAATACGCTTCTCCGCGTTTCACACCCATTTGCTGGATAATGCCTGCGACAAATGGATATGTCGGACCGGAAATGGCTGGATTGTTCATGGCCACGGAATTTTTGAAGTACGGAGACAAAAGCGATTGCCAACTGGTTGGAGCGTCTTTTTGCGGCACCAGCCGTGTGTTGTAGGCGATGGCGGCAGCGGCCGTAATGCCTGTGGGGAAATAGGCGTGGTCTTTTGGCAGCAGTGACAATCCGAGCGGTGTATAGTTGCGCATGTCGGCCGGGGTGAATCCACGCAGCAGCATGCCCTGGTTGTCGAGAGTCTGCATGGTGGAATCGCCGTCAAACCAGGCGACATCCCAGTGCGGATTGGATCGTTCCGCTTCCATGCGGGCCACGATGTTGCCCGTGGAGTCATCTACAAGAGACACCACAATGCCCGTTTTTTTCTGGAATGCCTGCGCCCTTGACCCGTCCTATCCTTCTGCCGAATACAGGACGAGATGTCCTTTCGGCTTGCTTGCCTGCTTTATGACCGTCTTTGCCGTATTTGCGGCTGCAAACTGCCCGCTGCAACCGGTGAGCGCTGTCGCGCTGAGCAACACGGCGCTGATAGCGATGAGCGTGCTGCGCTTGCTGGATTTCACTGCAAATTCCCCCTTGTGATGGGCGGCTGTTTGTTTCGCCCATATCCATTCTGCAGCACGATTGTAAATGCTGATTGAGAAAAAGGTTATGGAAACCTTAAGGGCAGGTAAACGACTTGTGAACGGACAGCCGCTGTCAGTAGTCGTTCATCGGTTGCCGATTGCCTGCCGTCGGTCGTTGGCAGAATGCAGCTACATGTCCTGACCAAAGAGCGACACACTAATTGGTGCGCCAGACTCCATGCGCCAACGCAGCGGCGCCATAGGCAGATAAAAAACCCCCGATGCACTGCGAAAATGCGCTGCAGATCTTGAACGCAACAGCGCATAGGCAAGCGCATAGGCAAGCGCATAGGCAAGCGCATAGGCAGATAAAAAACTCGCTCTGGCGGGATCGTATACTGTTCCGAGGCGAGTTCGGCGCAGCCGTGTTTGAGCAGCGGAACAGTATACGATCCCGCCAGAGCAGGCAGGTAAGTATCATGACAGTGTAAG
>JAKADD010000256.1 GCA_021820825.1 Bacillota bacterium | reverse complement strand
GGTCAGTTCCGAAACTTCGCCAATTTTCTCCCAGGTCATCGCTTTGACTCCTCCTCAATTGTCTGCTCTGCACGGGCCTGCTCTGCCCGCCGGAATCGTATGCTGCGCCGTTTCTCAAACACGGCTGCGCCGAACTCGCCTCGGCGCAGCATACGATCCCGGCCGAGCGGGTTTTCATCCCTTATGTTTTACCATACCACGCGGTTCGGCGCCAGTCGTGATTGAGCGCACAATCACGGAATGTGGTCGAACTGGGGATTGTGTACGGGATCGCAGAGCCCGCTGAAGGCGATGGTGCTGTTCGCATGACGATGACGATGCCTGGGCGCCCGCCCCCTGCACGGCGGACCACGCGTCTCAACTCACGGGTGCAGTTCATTCGCTACTTTGCGCGGATCGATGACATACCAGATTTCTGCGCAATAAACGAGAATTGCTGTTGCGACCAATGCGCTGCCTGTTATGACACCCGCTGTGAACTGGCCTGTCAGACTGAATGAAGTGACGCAAACGCCTGCGGCGTATCCCCAGAACACTGGCCGACTGTAGCGAAGCGGCAACAGGTCCGCCATCATCGGCGTCTTTTTTTTGCTTGTGCCAGCCTGGTGTCCGTAGCGCTCGCTCCAGATCAGAAAGGGCACGATCTTGTACGTGTAAGCCATCACGGTCAGGGTGACGCAGCCCCAGAGATAAAACAGGACGATACTCTCCAGAGCAATCAGGGCATGCCAGACAACGACCTGAGCGAGCAGCGCGAACAGTCCCGCAAGACCAGCGCTTGCGGCGACGATGACAAATCGGATCGGCGGTTCAACGGTCTTGCGCATCCGCTGTTTTACGATTGTTGCCGCATACGCGAGATGGTTGGCAAACGCCAGTGCGCCCGCCAGCGCGCCCAACCAGAGAAGTGGCGCTGCGCCGGACCAGACGCCTGCGATCAGCAGCCAGACAGCTGCGTGAAGAAGGGAAAACGTCCATTTTTCGCGCCATATGGGGAAACCGTGCGAGAGCGTAAACATCGGCAGCAGCTTGATGCTGAACCCGACGAGTAAAAATGTGAAAAAGCCGCCAGCCGCCAGCACGATATGAGTCGCCACCAGTGGATTCAGGACAGCGTTCAGGCCGTTTGTGACACCTGCGTCCGTCAGGACGAGGAATATGCCCGCCGTGATGGCCAATACAAGATAGCTGTGCGCCGAGGCGACAAACCAGACGATCGGTCCGCGCACTTTAGTCCTTGCGAGAGAAGTCAGAACGATCCCGCAATACACGAAAATGGCGAGTGCCATCGAGCTTCCAAACAGGACAAGGCCTGGTCCAGACCACGTTTGCATCGACCACCAGAGACCCACGAGAGCGATCAGATACAGCCAGAAATTCCACTGGGCGAGTCGAACGGCCACAACCGGGATGAGAAAAGCAACCGTAGCCAGTTGGTAGACGGCGCCCATCACAAATGCGAGTAAAGCGCCGAGCGTCAACAGATGCGTGAGCGCAACAACGGAGGGCTGTGTGGGGTCGCGCGCCAGCGCTCCGGACTGGATGACCAGATCAATCGCGAAAAAACCGAAGCACAGGATACCGAGCATCATGTATCTCATCGGCAGAGTGAAGGGGGGCGACTGACTCGTACGTATTCCACTCGCAAAAGACGGCGCCGGTCTGCCGACGGGTTTTGTGGTCGACGCGGGGATTGACGGAGGTTTGCGTTGCTCTTCCATTGCTCAATCTCTCCTCAGGGATCGATAAGACATTTTTCCATACGCTGAGTGTACCAATAATGATACCGCCGATTGTGCTCCAGGTCACGAAATGACCATTTTGACGCTGTGATCATGTATTATGTATGATGAAATTCACGGATCACAATTTCATCACACTGTAGGGGTATAATACAATCATGATGTGGGGGTGAGATGCCCCGCGATCGGGTGAACAATCTGGATCTGGGGGATGGAACTTTTCTGGCTGTTGATTGTGGGCGCAATCATTTGGGGTATCGTGCATTTCAGCCGGCGACAGGCTGACGCCACAGGCGACAACCGCAGTCTCGCCATTCTGCGCGAACGGTACGCCCGAGGCGAGATTGACGATGACGAATACGAGCGCCGACTGAATCGCCTTCGGTAATCGGCGCAGGGCGGGTCATTTTAAAATCAGTCAGGAGGTAATGAATGTGGCTTTTCACTATTCTGTTGTGACAGACAAGACGATTGACGCAGCGATACAGTCGCTCGAAGAAACACTTAAAGCAAACAAGTTCGGCATCCTGTGGCAAATGAATATTCCAGAAAAATTGCAGGAGAAGGGCGTCGAGTTCGACATGCCCTTTCGTGTATTGGAAGTCTGCAATCCGCACGAAGCGAAGCGCGTGCTTACGCAAAATCCCATGGTCGGTTATTTTCTGCCCTGTAAAATTGTTGTCTACGAATTGGAAGGAAAGACGCACATTGGCATGCCGAGACCCAGCGTCCTGATGAACATCATCGACGATCCCGCACTGGAGACACTGGCGCAAAACGTCGAGGACAGCCTTAAAAAGTCAATCGACGAAGCGAGATAGAGATAGACTGCGTTGCCTGAAAGTGGAGTGGAGAGGCCGTTCCCAAACTGGTCTGCCGTGTGAGAGCATCGGCGTCGACGCCGATGCTCTTTATCTGCCATAGCTAAAGAACGGGGTTGTTCGCACATACTCGATATGGAGCGGCGCGATGTGTCTCTATACTCAGGAGGAGCAGCAGGAGCGCCTGTTACGAGTATTGAACTGCAGACTTGCGGCTCGCCGTCTCTTTCTCCTGCGGACGCTGAATTTTTTCGTTTTCTTCGAGCGAACGCTGTTTCATTTCCGGAAGGGTGAAGAGCGTCAAGAGAATGCCAAGCGCCGACACGCCAGCCAACATGCCCATGGTTGTACTCAGGCCTGCGGATTTAAGGATACCCGGCAAAACGAAGGCGCCCAGAAAGGCTCCTATTTTGCCGCCAGCGGCAGAGATTCCGTGCGCTGTGCCGCGCAAATTGGTTGGAAACACTTCAGACGGCACCAGGAATGTGGTCGTATTTGGCCCAAACTCGATAAAGAAGTAACTGACCGCATAGATGATCAGGAATAGAATCGGCAACTTCGCAATGGACGGAACCAGGAAGAGGGATACGTACGCCAATGCCATGACTCCGAAGCCAACGCTCTGGATTGTTTTTCTGCCAATACGATCCATATATTTGGCGGCGATGTAATATCCCGGCACAGCCGCCACCAGGAAAATTCCGGCTGCCACCAGAGTGGTTGTCACGAGCGCAGCATTTGGAAGCAGTGCTTTCAGGATAAGTTGTGACGATACACCGTTGCCGTAGAAAGCCACATCGATGAGGAACCAGCTTCCGGCTGTGCCCAGAAGTCTGATCAGATTGCGACGGGTCCAAAGAGTTTGCCGCGTTACAGATTCATTTGCTGTCACTGCCACTTGTTCACCTGTCAGACCGGATACGACCTCGGCTGCCTTCTGTGTATCCTGCTTGACGGCCACCAAGTACCTCGGCGTTTCGGACAATTTGCGTCGCAGATAAATGACGGACGCCGCTGGAATAGCGCCCAGACCAAGCATCAACCTCCAGGCGATCGCGTGCGACATGCCTGTTGAGAGAAGCAAAGAGGCAATGAGGGGACCCGCGAGCAACCCAAGACCTTGCATGGAAAATACCATGGTGACGAGAAAACCGCGGTTTTTGCGATTGGAGTATTCACTCATGATGACGGAACTTGTCGGATAATCGCCGCCCACTCCGAATCCGACCAGGAACCGAAAGAGAATCAGCCAGCCAAATGACGGCGCGAAAGCGGATAGAAGCGCCCCCACCGTCAGCAACATAACCTCGATGCCATACATGGCCTTACGTCCGAGCACATCCATCAGCTTGCCAAACAGCAATGCCCCAAGCGCTGCCGCCGCAAGCGAAGTGCTGTTGAGAAGCGCCAACTCGCCAGTCGACAAATGCCATATCGGCGTCAGGATGGCCGTAACCGTCCCGATGATGAACAGGTCATAGGCGTCAGTGAAAAAGCCCATGCCCGTGGTCAAGACTGTACGCCAATGAAACTTTTGCAGCTCACTTTCATCGAATGCCTGTAGAACTCCCGGATTGGACGACACTGCAGTATTCCTCCCATGAAGATGATGTCTGGCAACAGGGTCCCATCGACAACAGATGATTCGATACAAATTAGTGCAACTAACATCGATGGTTACAATGTAATCATAAAGAACTTTCGTAAAGAAAATGCGGTGTCTTTGTAAGCAAATTATTAAGATGGCGCCGGGTTGTATCTGTTTGGCAGCCGGGCCTGGGTATATTCCGGCGTAAGTGCCTTCCCTGCCCGCC
>JAKADD010000003.1 GCA_021820825.1 Bacillota bacterium | reverse complement strand
AATCGAGCGGGCACTGTGCGAGACGTTCCATGTCAACCTTCAGGTAAACCGCGGTGGAATTCGTGTCAAGGTGGCCGATGATGTCCGAGATAACCGGGAGCGGGGTCTCCTTTTCCAGCAGCACGCTTGCCATGGTATGACGCAGGCTGTGCATACCCCGGCGTTTCTTCAGCTTGGGGATATGGGCTTTTTCCATATAGGATCGGATCAACTGCTCCAGATGGTCTCCTTCTGAAAAGGGAAGGAATGGTGCCATGTGCCGTACGAACACACAGTCGGAATCCACTTTCGGTCGGCCGTATTTCAGATAGTCAATAACGGCCCAACCCACATCCGGCATGAGTGGCAGTTCCACCGGTTGCCGGGTCTTTGACTGTACAAAAGAGAGTTTCTTCTCCGCCCAATAAAAGTCCGCCATACGCAGGTTCTTGATGTCCATGCAGCGCAACCCCAGACGGCAGGCAATCAATATGATTGCATAGTCGCGCTTCCCTTTAGGGCTTCCGCGATCTATGGCTCCAATGAGCTTTTTCAGTTCATCGTTGGTCCATACGGAGGGGATGGATGTTTGCTTTCTGGCCTTGACCATAGGCATCTTTGACGCGAAGTCAGTGCTTATGACACCTTCTCCCAACAAGAATCGAAAAAATGCGCGCAGTGAGCAAATGTTCTGCTCGACCGTCTTGTAGGAGAATCCCGACAGCGTGAGGATGTAGGCATTTATTGTGTTCATGCTCATGTCAGAGAAATCATGCATCCCCTGGGCGGTAAGGTAGTCCATGAAATATCCGGATTGCTTGGTGTAGTGTTCTACGGTGGGCTTTGAATAATCCTTTGTCGCAGCACAGTAGCCCTCAAACCGTTTGCTCATCTTCATGAAATAAGGGTCAGTTAGCAGTTCTCGGTGTTTCAGGTATCTCCGTAAAATTGCATGGTGAAGCTGGAAATCGCCTATCATCCGTATGACGCGTAGTTCCTGGGTCTGTGCCTGGTTCAATGTTCGGGAGAAATCATCCTGCGTGATGGCGAAGTATTCTTGAACGAAATCAATGCCGAGTTGTTCGGAGTAGTAGACCTGTCCGTTCTTGCGGGCAAAGTTCTCGAACTTTCGCCAACGACTACGGTAAAAGATCATGCTACCTTTTGTGTAACCGAGGCGGAGCAGCTCATGCTCCAGATCTTCAAGCAGTTCGTGCAGCGTCCGTTCTTTCATGTATAATTCCCCCTGACAGATATTTGAGATAAATCTCATATCTATCATCGGAGACTATGCAAAGTAATTGAACCAAGAATCGGTGGAAACTCAGCGTTTTTGATGAATTTCTTTGCATAGTTACTTTCTTTGCATAAGGCGGTCTATGCAAAGCATAGCCCGCCTTTCGCAATACCTTGGTAGAATGCGGAGACATTGAGCAGATTCATGCCATCGTCGAGCACCCCGAGAACCACCGCCCCTATGATGGTGCCAAGGAGTCCCCCCTTGCCGCCAGCGAGACGAGTGCCGCCAAGAATGACTGCTGCAATCGCGTCCAGTTCCAGACCATTTCCCAAGGTCGGCTCCGCCGTGCTGAGTCGGGCCGTCTCGATGAATCCGGCAACCGCTGCCAATGCCCCAGTGAGAACAAAAGCCCAAATTTTCACTCGTTTGACCTCAATCCCCGACAGACGGCTCGACTCTTCATTCCCACCAGTCGCAAATACATACCGCCCGTAATGGGTCCGGGAAAGCACGAGCCAAAAAACGATGTAGAACAGAACCATGATGTAGACAGGAACTGGAACTCCAAAGAGATATCCCTGCCCTATCCACTGGTAGGAGTTACTTGATATCGAGATTGGATTGCCTTGCGTGTATACGAGTGTGACACCGGCGTACGCGGTCATAGTGCCCAGTGTTGTGATGAAAGACGGTATCTTCCCGTACGTCGTGAGTAATCCGTTGACCAGCCCGGCAACCGCGCCGACCAGCAGGCCGACAGTCAACGCCTCAAGCAGATTCCCATGCGACAGTACACTGGCCGTGACGGCCCCTGACAGACCCAGGATTGCTCCCACCGACAGGTCAATCTCGGCAAGAATGATGATGTAGGTTTGCCCTATGGCAAGAAGCGCCGTGACGGATACTTCCAACAGCACATTCAGTAGATTGGAGAGCGTCAGGAAGACGGGTGACAGTATGGCGACAATCGCAGACAGCAAAATCAGGACAATCAACACACGCATCTCGGACAGAACCGCACGAATAGCGGAGGTCATATCGCCTGCCCCCTTAACGAATGATGCAGGATGTGGTGTTGTGTGATGTTTTCTCCGGCGAGTTCCACTACAATTCGCCCCTCGCGGAGGATCAAGACCCGATCCGACATCGCCACCAACTCGGGAATATCGGAACTGACGAGGATGATACCCATGCCTTCCTTCGTCAATTGGTTCATCAAACGGTAGATTTCCGACTTTGCGCCCACGTCCACACCACGAGTAGGCTCCTCCATGATAAACACGTTCGGATGCGTCATCAGCCACTTGCCAAAAACAACCTTCTGCTGGTTTCCACCGCTCAGGTGACGTACAGTGAGGTGGGGAGATCTCGCCAAAATCTGCACCCGTTCAATAAACTCTCCCGCCGCCCGGCGTTCCCGCGCGCCTTGGACGAACCCAGTCGCACCAGTAAACTGACCGAGAGCTGCCAGCGACAGGTTGTGGTAGATGGACAGATCCATAATGAGCCCTTCCTGCTTCCGATCTGCTGTGAGAAACACCACGCCTTGACGAATTGCGTCCCGCGGACGGCGAACGTGAGACGTTGCTCCGTCTATGGTAATTTCGCCTGCATCCGGTTTCATGTCACCAAATAGACAGCGCAAGAGTTCGCTTTTTCCGGAGCTCATCAGCCCTGCGATGCCAAGCACTTCCCCGTGATGGAGTTCGAGCGACACGTTTTGGAAAAACGGTCTCTTCGAAAGGGCGTGCACGCCTAGAACCACATCTGTCCAGGCAGCATTACGCTCTTTGGGATAGAAGTTGTCAATCTGTTTGCCAACCATGGCCGTGACTAACTGAGTCTGTGTGACTTCTTGAATGGGGCCGGACAAAACCACCTGTCCGTCGCGCAGAATAACCACCCTATCCGCCAATTCGAAAATCTCCTCCAGTCGATGCGAGATGTAAATCACCGAGATGCCGCGCTCTTTCAGTTTGCGAATTTGCTCAAACAGCCGATCTTTCTCCTCGTTGTTCAACACCGCAGTCGGTTCGTCCATGATGAGCAACTGCACTTCTTTCACCAAGGATTTCAGGATTTCCACCATTTGCTGCTCTGCGACGCTGAGGTGAGAAACCGGAACACGCGGATCAATGGATAGACCCATGTCGTTGAGGTATGCCCTGGCATCCGCCACCATCTGCTTTCTTCGCGCGAACCAGCGCCCATACTTGCGACCTTCATCCACGATGAACAGGTTCTCGGCCACCGACAAATCGCGAAACAGGTTCATTTCCTGATAGATCATCCGAATCCGATAAACCATCGCGTCCTGAGGTCCGTGAAAAGACACGCGGACGCCGTCAATCCAAATTTCCCCACCATCTGGAGTCAGTGCGCCAGACAGAATTTTCATCAAGGTCGACTTACCTGCGCCGTTTTCTCCTGCAATCGCCACGACTTCACCGCTGCCAATCGACAGGTTGACCCCAGTGAGTACAGTGTTGTCTTCAAAGTTCTTTCGGATCTGGTGTAGTGACACTTTCAGGCTCAACACCCCCTGTCTCCGTAAGTTTAGAACGCCACGCCCGCCTGCAAAATAACGTTGGCATACGGCGTAAACTCTCCCGTTCGAACAACTGCCCGCGCGGATTGGATTCTCTGTTTGAACTCGACGTGCGGCACATAGGTCACCAATATGTTCGGCGAGAACAAGTCGAGAATTTCATGGTGTAGATGCGGGCTGATTGTTTTTACTTCTTCCGCCAGCACTATGCCTTCCACCACCACTTCGCTTAGAACCGCTTTCAACACATCCAAAAATCGCGGGAGGTTGGGCAGAACAGACACATCAACCCGTTCCACATGCTGCGGCAGCGGCAAGCCAGCGTCGGTGACGACCAATAGATCGGTATGCCCCGTTTCGGCAATCACTCTTGCCAACTGTGGGTTTAAAATGCCCCCTGTACTTTTCATCTCGCTTCCCCTCCGTCCATAAGTTGTTCGATTTCAGTTTTTGTCGGCAGAGAAGACTGTGCCCCCATTTTGGTGACGGCGAGAGCTCCGGCCGCCATAGCATGCTGAATCGCCTCCTCCAGTGGCATCCCGTGAGAGATGCATGCGCCGAGCGTACCCGTAAACGCATCGCCGGCCGCGGTTGTGTCCACAGCTGGCACGGCATAAGTGCCGTAATGCCGGGAACCCGTCTCATTAGATATCCACACGCCTTTTTCGCCGAGCGTGATGATGACCGTGGACACTCCCTTTTCCCGCAGCACGCTCGCTGCCGCCTCTGCGGTCTGGATATCGATGACCTCTACGCCAGTCAAGATGGAAGCCTCCGTTTCGTTTGGCGTTATGATGTCGACATAGTGGTAGATATCATCCGGAACAGGCACCGCCGGCGCTGGATCAAAGATGACGGCGATGCCTCTTCTCCTCGCTTCCTTCGCCGCGTGATACACCGTCTCTACAGGAATTTCAAGCTGCAACAAGAGCACGTTTGCCCTGTTGCGCCCGTCAAAGAACGCATCAACGCGGGCGGTGTCCATTCGTGCGTTGGCAAGAGGCACAATGACGATGTCGTTGTTACCGCTTTCGTCAACCCGTATGTGTGCGACGCCCGTCTTTTCGCCGTCTACCACGTCCACAAACCCAGTGTCCACGCCATGCACGCGGAGGCTGTTCAGCACCACGTCACAAAATGGATCGCTCCCCACACAGCCCACCATCCACGTTGGAACCCCCATATGGGCAGCCATCACCGCCTGGTTGGACCCTTTGCCGCCTGACACCACCGTAAACTCGTTGCCAAGCACTGTCTGGCCAGGCCTAGGAAAATGCTGCGCCTTCGCTGTCAAATCTGTAGTCATGCTGCCAATTACCACGACACCATTTTGCGCTGTCATGCCATTTCCCCCTTCTTCGGCGGTTCCACCACCGTCAGTGTCGTATCGTCTCCGATCCACGCACAATCAGATGTGGAGTCATCACAATCTGCTGTCTCGGTTTATCCGGATTCTCAATCCGCTGCAGCAGTAGCTTGACCGCCCACTCGCCCATCTCCCGCATCGGCCGTGAGACGACCGTTAGCTTCGGGCTCATCAGAGTGGCAATCGGGATGTCGTCGAAACCGACCGCCGCGACATCAACCCCAACCTGCAGTTCGGTTGCATTCACGGCTTCCAGCATCCCCATCGTCATTAAGTTGTTGCAACTCAGGATGGCTGTCGGTCGATTGTCCATCTCAAGCAGTTCCATGCCAAGCCGGTAGCCAGACCCTTCGCGGAAATCCCCGATTTTCACCAACCGATTGTCAAGTGGTATTCCGAAGTCAAGTAAACACTTGCGATAACCTTCGAACCGTTGTTTCCCCGGTGTGCTGTCGAGCGGGCCAGAGATGATGCCAATACGCGTGTGCCCGTTTTCCAATAGCAGTCGAACTGCGTCATACGCCCCTGACTGGTTGTCAACCAGCACCTTGTCGCAATCCAAACCTTCCAGGTTGCGGTCTACGAGACACACTGGCAAGTCAAGGTGCACCCGAGTGCTCCAGTCGGGTAACTCATGCACCGGAGTCAAGATGATTCCAGACGCCCGGTGCTCCAACGCCACCCGAAGTAATTTTTCTTCGAGATCTGCATCGTTCCCAGAATCGCCGAGAAGCGTGGTATACGACAGATTTCTCGCAACCTGACTCGCTCCGCTGTACACTGCCGCAAAAAACGGATTTTCAATATCCGGTATAATCATGCTGATGAGATGCGTTTTCTGAGACGCCACGCTTCTCGCCAAAATATTTGGCACATATCGCAATTCATCCATTACCTGGAGAATCTTGCGTTCAGTCGCTGGTTTCACACCGCCCAAACGGTTGGCGACACGCGATACGGTTGCAACAGAAACTCCGGCGCATTGTGCCACATCTTTGATTGTTGATGCCAGTTGAATCACCTGCCCCGCCAAAATGTAAGCGTTTAGATTTTTTTATTGATACGAACATTTGAATAGAGATCACCTGAAACTGTGCAACTGGAATAGCATCCATACGGTTTACAGCGAGTCTAGTTGGACGATAAGGAAGCTGTTAGCGTATTTTCTGATGTCAATCGCTTGCTCATCAGTTTTCCGGATGTCTGTTGAACATACTTTTTCGACAAATATCTCCTGATTCCTTCGGATTTTGAATTTACGATAGAAATGTAAGCGTTTAGCTTTCAGATAAATCGTACTACAAACTCGAAGCACCGTCAAGAGATCGTATTCACGAGCTATTGGCGGTGTCCGGAAGGCCGACTATCGTCGTCACTCATGACCGTCTCCCCCTCTACCCGGATTCAAATCATAGGATCCCAGAGCTTACTACGCGTTTATTGCGCAGCCGCGTATGCGAACCGAACGGGGTCCTGAACCGGGTCAAAGTCCTGCTGCCGGAGAAAACGTCCTGAGAAACGGCGTCGGAGCGGCCGTACCCGCCCAACGAAAAAATCGCGATCCCAGCGTCGCTCCAGGACGCGGATGTGACCGGGCGCACATGCGCTCGGCCACATCCTTTCACCGCTTCGGGATCATTCCGGAACCGGCTCCATTTTGTAAAGTTCCCGATCATACCAATAGCTCTCACGCCAGCAGTCCTCTATCTCCTCCTGCTTCTCTTCAACGCTCCAGCCGCAAACGGTCGCCATTTCGGCCGCAATCTCTACGAGCGCCCGAACCGCATCATCGCCGCCAAACCAACCCAGCCCCGTCCTGCGCACCACGACATCCGCAAGATGAACGGCCATTTCACGCTCCACCAGGTATCGCAACTCTCCGCGCAACAGCGGCACTTGGGGAGCGATGCGTTCCGCTCCGGGCGGACCGACGTAGAGGGCTACGCGCTCTGCCTCGTCCCCATACCGGCGAGCGAGCATCGCACCGTCCTCCGCGCTCACCCCGGCCAAGGCGTTCAGTCGGGCGGCCTCTTTCTTGACCCAATCGGCCATCCCTTTAGGCGGAATCGACACGCCACCCGGCAGCGGCGCCACCGGCGACAGCGTCTTGGCGCGTTCCGTGAGTAAAGCGTTCATACTGCCCAACCGTTCTGCCAAATCCGCATGGTCATAGACCGTGTCCATGACCTCTTCCGCCATTTTTCGCCAAGCCGTAAGTTTCCCGCCGGCGATGGTCACGAGCCCCGACGGAGAGACCCATATCTGGTCGCGGCGCGATACGTCTTTTGAAGCTTTCCCAGGTTCATATACGAGCGGCCGAACGCCGGACCACTGGCCTACAATGTCGGAAGATTCGACCCGTAGCTTCGGAAAAACCCCGTTCACCAAATCGAGCAAATACTCCACATCACGCTCCAAGATGTCCGGATGATACAGATCCCCCTGGTACGGCTCGTCGGTCGTTCCGACGTAGGTGCGGTCCTCGCGCGGAATGATGAACAACAGTCGGCCGTCCGGCGTTTGAATCGCGAATGCGTGCTCGACGGGAATCCGCTCCCGCGAGAACGCGATATGAACGCCGCGGCTGTGCAGAATCTTCGACTCTGCGTCACCATTTTGCTCCGTTTCCTTCGTCGCTCGAACTCGTTTTTTCTCTTTGGCGGAGACCGTTTCACGATCCATCTGGAGGATGTTTTCAATCCAAGGACCGACGGCGTTAATCACGACTTTCGCCCGAACTTCCGCGCTGCGCCCGCTGACCGGATCCAGCGTCCGGGCGCCGCACACCCATCCAGATTCATAGAGAAGGCCCGTGACCGACGTGTAGTTGAGGCTCACCGCTCCCAATTCCTCCGCCGCGCGAAGTACGGTGACCACGCAGCGCGCATCGTCCGTGAGATACTCGTGATAGAGCACCCCGCCCGTCAACCCCTCCGGGTTCGTCTGCGGCTCAAGGCGCAAAACCTCCTCCGGCGACAGCACCACCCGCTGTTCGCCCGGATCAACCTGCGCTAGTTTGTCGTACAGCCAGACAGCCGTGCCCATGGCAAACTTGCCGTATTTCATGTTGCGGTAGATGGGCAGGAGAAAAGGCAGCGGATGAACCAAATGAGGCGCCAATCGCTGCATCCCTTCCCGCTCTCGCCCACCTTCGCGCACGAGCAAGAATTCGGCCCGCTCCAGGTAACGCAGCCCGCCGTGAAAAAGTTTGGTCGACCGGCTGCTCGTCCCCGAGGCGAAGTCTTTCGCCTCAAGGAGCGCCACCCTCAGCCCGGCCAGGCTTGCTTCGCGCGCAATTCCTGCGCCAGTGATCCCGCCGCCGATGATCAAGACATCGAATGTCGCAGACTCCATGTACGCCATCCGTTTTTCGCGCGCGTCACGCGACAGCGGCAAGTCGTGCACAAAAAACCCTCCGCTTCTCTGTTCGCGCGATTGCCGCCCACGTCACGACTCGCGCGAAAAAGCTATCGTTGCGCGCACCGCTCTGCGCCATCCGGCGTAAAGCGACTCGCGTTGCCCCTCGTCCATCGCTGGAACAAACTCGCGTTCCACGGCAAAATGCTCGCCAATTGCGTCGCGATTCTCCCAGTATCCGACGGCCATACCAGCCAGATACGCCGCCCCAAGCGCCGTCGTCTCAATCACCTGCGGCCGTTCCACCGGCACGCCGAGCAGATCGCTTTGAAACTGCATCAAAAATGCGTTGGCGACCGCTCCACCGTCTACGCGCAAACTGGCGAGGCGAATTCCAGAATCCGCCTCCATCGCAGACAGCACGTCGCGCGTTTGATATGCGAGCGACTCAAGCGCCGCCCGGACAAATTGGGCCTTCGTCGTTCCCCGCGTCAGCCCAAAAACCGCGCCGCGCGCGTTCGTATCCCAATACGGCGCCCCGAGACCCACGAAAGCCGGCACCAGGTAGACGCCGTCTGTTCCTTGCTCCGCCTCATGAGCGAGGTCTTCCGACTCCGGCGCCGAAGCGATCATCCGCAGCCCGTCGCGCAACCATTGAATCGCCGCGCCCGCCACAAAAATGCTGCCCTCTAACGCATACTCCACCTGACCGTCGACTCCCCAAGCAATGGTCGTAAGTAACCCATTTTTTGATGGAACCGCTTTCGAACCTGTGTTCATGAGCATAAAGCAACCCGTGCCGTAGGTGTTTTTGGCCATGCCAGGTTTGAAGCAGGCCTGGCCGAACAGCGCCGCCTGCTGGTCCCCCGCCATTCCCGCGATCGGGATGCACGCCCCGTCAAACAAGTCCGGCGCTGTGTGGGCGTATACCTCGCTGCAAGACTTGACCTCCGGCAACATGGACGCCGGAACTCGCAGCAAGGAAAGCAATTCCTCGTCCCAACGCAGGTCGTAAATGTTATACATCATCGTGCGCGACGCGTTCGAATAATCCGTGACGTGATTCTGCCCGCCAGACAGTTTCCACACGAGCCAAGCGTCCATCGTTCCAAAAAGCAAGTCTCCGCGCTCCGCCCGTTCGCGCGCCCCCTCAACGTGATCGAGCAGCCAACGCACCTTCGTTCCCGAAAAATACGCATCCACCACGAGCCCGGTCTTTCCCCGAATCGCGTCTTCATGACCAGCGTCCTTCAGTTCCTGACAAATCTCAGAGGTCTGACGACTTTGCCAGACGATCGCGTGATAAATCGGCTCGCCCGTATGCTTATCCCACACCACGGCCGTCTCCCTCTGATTCGTAATGCCGATTGCAGCCACGCTCGTCGCAGAAACATTCGCCTTTTGAAGCACCTCCGTCGTGACTCGAACGGTCGTCGCCCAAATCTCGTTCGCGTCGTGCTCCACCCATCCAGGCTGCGGATAATGCTGCGTGAATTCTTCCTGCGCGACACTGCGGATCGCGCCCGAATGATCGAACAAAATCGCTCGCGTGCTCGTCGTTCCTTGATCAATCGCCATAATCAACCGATCTTCCATCTAACGCCCACCTCTCTCTAGCCTGACGCCTGTGTCCGTTCTTTCTTCAGTATAATCCCCGTCTACTCAAACTGCGTAAGAGTGCTAAGAGTTTCCACCTGTTGGGCGACGCTTTTTTTAGCGCGTTCTTCAAGCGTCAGGGCGATAAACCACTTGTAAACCCATACAGCAAACGCTGCACCGACCAGTGGACCAATGATTGGCACCCACCAATACCCGAAGGGACCAGGGAACGCATTGGATCCCCAACCCGCCAGCCAAGTGAACAGCCGAGGGCCAAAATCGCGGGCTGGGTTAATCGCATACCCGCTACCCGTTCCATAAGACATCCCAATCGCCAACACGGCAAGTCCGACCACAAACGGAGCCATGTTAGACTGAACACCCACATTTTTCTGATCGACAATCCCCAGGATAAAAAGCACCAGGAAAAAGGTTCCGATAACTTGGTCGATTAACGGACCCAGCATGTTGCTTCCATAATACGAGGCGGGGAACGTCGCAAAGATGCTAAAAGTGGTGAGTCCTCCCGACGAGGCGCGAGAGGCCACGTGATGAGCCAGGTTCCATGCATTAATCGCGCTATTGTAGTCCATGTAGACGAGAGCAGCCCCAAGGAAAGCCCCCGCCACTTGGGCAATCCAGTAAAGGGGAACTTTTCGCCAGGGGAAGTCTCCTTTGATCGCAAACGCGAACGTGACCGCGGGATTCAAGTGCGCGCCAGAAACACCTCCCGTGACGTAGACAGCCATGGTTACGGCCATGGCCCATCCCCAGACGATCAGCATCCAGCCGCCCGCCCCTTGAAATATAACAAGCGTACGCCCCGATTCTGTGAGCCCGACAACGGCAACCGCGACGACACCGGCTCCAAATGCGATGAGAATGCCCGTTCCCAATAATTCTGACAAAAACTCTCCCCAAATCGTCGTTCTCCACCTGTTTTTCACAGATTGAGTCTGCAAAGGCCTTCCCTCCATTGCTGAATAAAATAGTGTACAACATTCCAGGATTTCAGGAGGCCGCCGCTACTCTGCCCGCAAGCCGCTCAGCACGCGTACCAGAGCCTCAGCCGCCGCCTCTTCGTCCTCGCCGTCAGCCTCAATCACGACCGTGGCGCCGGGTTTCACGGCCAGCGCCATCACCATGAGGACACTCTTGGCGTCCACCCGTTTCCCCGCTGCCGTCAACCAGACGCGGCTGACGTAATGTCTGAGCGTGCGCACGATCTCCGCCGCAGGGCGAGCATGCAGCCCTTCCTCCTCGGATATCACGACTTCCCTTATGATTGACATGGTGTTAAAGACTCCCTTCCAAATCCCTGCGATAACCGCGGCGCCCGGCTACTGGAGTATCTTGCGGTGACCAAGTGCCCCGGCCGCAGCCGTGGCCACTTGCTCCAAGTCTCCGCCGACGCTCACCTCTACGGCGGCCGCGATGGCGCCCTCCACAAGGGGTGTGTCGACGATGCGCACCACGGTTTGAAGCTCAGACGGCAGCGTTTCGACAGCCATTTCCGCGCTCATGAGCGCACTGCCGAGATCAAACAGAATCACGGCGCCGCCGCCTTTTGCGGCCGCAGTCAGGAGATTCGCGATATGCGTGACGCTCGTGCCAAGCTCGTCGCCGAGACCGCCCGCGTTGACGAGCGGCGCCCGGCCGCCTGACAGGGGCTGCAAGAGTTCGATCAATCCGTCCACCAGCTTCTTGCTGTGCGAGACCATCACAAGGCTGACCTGTTCCATGTCAAACGATCCGTCCTTCCCGTTATCGCGGCCACTATTTCCTCAAAAAAGAGGGCGCTCGACACCCCACCGGGATCGCACGTTCCGCGGCTTCGCTCTCCGAGATACGATGCGCGCCCCTTGCGTGCGACCTGTTCCTTCGTTGCCAGAGCGGCTGATTGCGCCGCAAATGAGACCTGTTCGAGCGCAGGCGCAAAATCCGACGAAGATGATGGACTCTCGCTCGCAACCACAAGTCCTTGCAGTCGATCCAGCGCGGGTCGCCACACGTCCAGCATCGTCTTGTCGCCTGGGGCCGCTTTGCCTCTGGCAACGAGACCTTCGTAGGCGGCCTCAAGTCCGACCGCCAGGGCGACCAGATCAATTTCCAACGCGTCGCGCCACGCGCCTGAGAGCTTTAAAAACACCGTTCCATAGAGCGGCCCTGACGCGCCGCCGACCGCTCCCAGAAGCGTCATGCCCGCGTCTTGGCACATGGCCGACAGCTCGGCTGGACGCCCCTGTCTCCACTTGTCCGCGACCGCCGTAAAACCGCGCGTCATATTCGTGCCGTGATCCCCATCCCCGATGCGGTTGTCGAGGTCATTCAGCGTATCCTTAAAGTCCTGCAAACGGGCGGCGTAGTTCTCCATCAATCGCCCAAAACCTTCTGCCGTGAGCACGCCGCGCCCCCCTTTCTATACCCGAAGCGCCGGAGTGTCGGCCGGGGCGTCCAACCATTTTGTCAACTCCGGATCCAACTTTAAGAGACTGATCGAGAATCCCGCCATTTCCAGCGACGTCATGTATTCCCCGACCAAGGTCCGATGCGTGTGCACGCCCCGTTCCGCCAACACGTCCGCCACGCGCCGATTGACGATGAACAATTCGCTCAGCGGCGTCGCTCCGAGACCATTTATGAGAACGGCGACATCGTCTCCCGCGGCGCCAATCCCATCAGCGAAAATGCGTTCGAGCAGCACGTCCGCCACCGCCGACGCCGACGGCAACTCGCGCCGTTCGGTGCCAGGCTCGCCGTGGATGCCCATGCCGATCTCCATTTCCATTTCTCCGAGCACAAAGCTCGGCTTGCCGCTCGCCGGAACCGTGCAGGGCGCGAGGGCCATCCCCATGCTGCGCACCTGATTGATCGTCTTCTCGGCGATCCTCAACACATCAGGCAAACTTTGTCCCGCCTCCGCCGCCGCGCCCGCGATTTTGTGAACGAACACTGTGCCGGCAATTCCGCGGCGGCCGACCGTGTAAGTGCTGCCATCCACTGCGACGTCGTCATTGACAATCACGCGTTCGACTTCGATGCCTTCCGCTTGGGCGAGTTCCGCCGCCATTTCGAAATTGAGCACGTCGCCCGTGTAGTTCTTGACAACCAGAAGCACGCCCTTGCCAGTGTTCACCGCCCGGATGGCTGCGAGCACCTGATCGGGCGTCGGCGAAGTAAAGACTTCGCCTGCAACGGCGCTGTCCAGCATACCTGTTCCGACAAACCCGGCGTGCGCCGGTTCATGCCCGCTGCCGCCGCCGCTGACAATCCCCACTTTCGACTTGAGTTCGCGGCGTACGATCACGTTCGTTCCAGGAACGCGCGCGAGCGCAGGCACGGCTGCGACAAGTCCTTCCAACATGTCGTCTACATACGTATCGGCTGCGTTCTGCAGCTTCTTCATAGTCACACCTCCCATTTCTTCAGGAGCAACTTTCGTGCCAAGCACGCGATCACTCCCGACGGAATCATTTAGGTTTCTGTTATGTAAGCGCATTCGCCCATCGTTCCAGTCCGCGCAAAGTTGCACCCGTCTTCCCCTTGGGAAAAACGAACACCCTGGGAAAAACGCGCAAGCGAACTTGCGCGTTTTTCCCAAGGAACATCCGCGTCTCGCACTCGCAATTCAAGCCGCTTCACCACCGCCCGGCTCACTCGACCAGACCGTATTTGCGGGCTTTGGACGCCACCGTCTTATGCGACAAGCCCAAGGCCTTGGCAGCCCGATTGAAACTGCCATGCATCCGCAAGGCCTTCGCGATAATCTCCCGCTCATACTCGTCCATGGTCCGCACGGCCTCTTCCAGCCCGTCCGCGTCCACGCTCGCGGCTTGGGCGATCCGTTCGCCTGTGGGCGAGCGCATGAACGCAGGCAAGTCGCGCAGTTCGATCCATTTGCCTTCGGCCACATTCATCGCCCGTTCGACCACATTTTTTAGCTCACGGTTGTTCCCCGGCCAGTGATACGCCGTGAGCGCTTTCATCGCATCGTGCGTGAAGCCCCTCACCGTTTTGCCCATGGCGTCGCCCAACTCCGACGCAAAATGTTCCGCCAGCAGCGGCACATCCCCCGTCCGCTCGCGCAAAGGCGGCAACTGGACGTGGACCACGTGAATCCGGTAATAGAGGTCTTGCCGAAAACTTTTCCGCTCGACCTCGCGTTCCAATTCCCGGTTTGTCGCCGCGATGACGCGGACATCCAGGCGGATCGTCCGAGTGGATCCGATGCGCTCCACTTCCCTTTCTTGCAGCACTCGCAACAACTTCGACTGAACCTCAAGCGGCAATTCACCGATCTCGTCCAGAAAGATCGTTCCTCCGTCGGCCAATTCGAACTTTCCTTTGCGCATCGCCGTTGCGCCTGTGAATGCGCCGCGTTCGTGGCCAAACAGCTCACTCTCGATCAGGGTTGGCGGAATGCCCGCGCAATTGACGCGCACGAACGGTCCATCCCGGCGCGGGCTCGCTCCATGAATCGCCTGCGCCACGAGTTCCTTCCCTGTTCCACTCTCGCCTGTGATCAAAACGGTCGATGACGTCCGTGCGGCTTTTTCGGCCAGATCCAAACAGTCCAGCAGGACGCCGCTCTGGCCAACGATGCGCAAAAAAGCCAAACCAAGACCGCGATGGCGAGAGAGTTCGTCTTGAAGATACTGTTTCTCCATTTGAAGGGTATGAATTTCAGCGAGCAGTTTCTCGACTTCGGATAAAGACCGCGAGACAGACACCATTCCGCGCATCTCTTCACCTACGTGGATCGGCAACGCATCTGCCACGACTTCTCGTTTCGTTCCTCGACGGACGATTTTACCCAGGACCGCCTGCCCCGTGGTCATCGCGTGATCGCAAAGTTCGCCGAGGGGACAGTCGCGGATCGGCCGTCCGACAACATCTTCCGCGCGGATGCCGTACAACTCTTCGTAAGCCTCGTTCACATACCGCACGTTGCCAGTCTCGTCCGCGACGCAGATGGCGTCATGCACAGCTTGGAGCACCAGATCCAGCCGCGTCTTCAACTCTTTGACTAACGACAACTCTTCAGCGAGACGCTCCACTTCGGAAATATTTTGAAAGACAGCCATCGCCCCTGCGATCTCACCATCAACGATGATCGGCGTGCGATTCGTGAGCACCGTGCGCTCGCCCAATCGCTGTTTTTGCGCAATTTCGGGACGCCCCGTGCGCAGCACCCATGCGAGACGCGTGTTTGGCACCACGTCTTCAACCGACTTGCCAATGGCCTCAAATTCATCAGCAATGTCCAAATAGTCGCGGGCCGTGCGATTCATGTAGCTGATGTCTCCGTGGAGATTGACCACAATCAACCCATGCGCCATTTGCTCGAAGATCGTGTAGCTGGTGAGGACCATTTCCTGAATGCGCTCATCGACGCGCACCTTGCCCGCTTCACTTTCCTCAGGTTGTCCCAAATAGCGGATGACCGGCTCCAATCTTGCTTCGTCCAACCCGTCCTCCGCAATGACCTCGATCTCGTCGCCCATTTTCAGATTGAGGGACACAACCGCCAACAGATCAGTAAAGAGCACCCGATGGCCGCGCGCCTTCAAGTACACACTGTTGCATCCGGCTCGCGACACGCACCGGAACAGCAAATCCGCCGCCGTAGCGGCGACGCGCGTGTGCAGTCCGCCCGCGTGTGCGATCGCCACTTTTGCCATCGCAAGCCCCCCTTGATCCTTCATTGACCGCGACTGTCAAGACGCGTTGCCGCCACGAGTGTCAAAAAACGCTTCGGCGGCCAGGGCCGTCACGTTCCTCTCCGTCGCCGCACTCACGGCGCGTGACGCAACCTCCTCCAGTTGCGCGACCGTAAAGCGAGACAGCCAGTATTTGATTTCCAGAGCCGCCATTGGCGATACACTGAGCTTGCGAACGCCGAGCCCGACCAAGAGAAGGGCGCCAGTAGGATCGGCCGCGAGTTCTCCGCAAACGCTCACGTCCACGCCGTGCTTCACTCCCGCGTGCACGACTTCTCGCACAAGGCGCAGCACAGCCGGATGAAGCTGCTGATAGAGGCGGTGGACAGTTTCATTGGTGCGATCCACGGCAAGCGTGTACTGAGTCAAGTCATTGGTTCCAATGCTAAAAAAATCCACATGCGGCGCAAATACGTCAGCCGCCACCGCGACGCTCGGCACCTCGACCATGATCCCAAAGGGCGGGGGATTGACACCCGCCTCCATTGCCATCGCCCGCCACCGCTCGCGCGCGTGAACCACTTCTTCCACCGTCGAGACCATGGGCACCATGAGGCTGATCGCGTGTATTTTCCCAGTCTGCAAAATGGCGCGAAACTGGTTGTCGAGCAACTCCGGTTGAGACTCCAAATAGCGCCAGCCGCGAAGGCCCAGGAACGGATTCGCCTCCACGATCGCCTGTCCGTCGAGGAAACCAGGCTGCAACGGTTTGTCGCCGCCGATATCAAAGGCGCGGATGACCATCGGCAGATCGCCGACCGCCTCCGCGATCTGCCGATACGTCTGCGCCTGCAACGTTTCGTCCAGGATCCCAGATTGCTCGCCAAAGAGAATCTCCGTGCGCAGGAGCCCGATGCCATCGAGATTCATCTGCACGACTTGACGCGCATCATGCACGCTGCCGACGTTCGCAAACAAACCGACGCTCACTCCGTCGCGCGTCTTCGTCGGCAGATCGCGAAGTGTCTCAAGCTCCCGTCGCCGTCGTGAGACGTCCAGCGTTTCGCGACGGTAGGCGGCAATCGTGCCAACGTCCGGAGACAAGATCGCGACGCCTCTCGTCCCATCGATGATCCCGTCGGACAGATGGCCTGCACAGAGTGTCTCATACGCTTGTCCGTCGCCAAACACGGCAGGCAGGCCCATGCCCCTCGCAATGATCGCCGCGTGGGCCGTCTCGTTTCCCTCTGCGCATACCAAGCCTTTCAGGCGGCTTTTCTCTAAAGACAGCAATTCCGGCACCGCAATATGCCGCGTCACTAGAATGTAATCCCCTGTCGCTACAGACTCGATCAACTCGCGCAGATCCTTCGGTCCACCCCCCAAAAAGGACGCCAACAACTGTCCGAGATCGCGCAGATCCTGTGCGCGCCCACGCATATACGCATCGTCCATCGCGTCAAATAGTCTCGCAAATTCTTCGTAAGCCTCATTTACAGCCTCCTTCGCGTCGCATCCCCCGCTGAGCAGCGCGGCGATCCGCTCAGCCAGCGCCGGATCGCCGAGAATCTCTGCGTACGCTTCCACGACGCGGGCGCCTGTCGGTTTGTCCGCTGGTTCGCCGCCCTGCAGCCGCTGCAGATATGCCCGACATTCTGCGACGGCCTGCTCAATCTCGGAGACAGATTCTGCGATTCCCGCCGTCGCCGCTGTTCCAGCCCCCAATACGCCAGGGTTCCCGCCGCCGTTCACGCCTACCCCTGCATCCGCTCCCCTGCCGTCAGTTTCTGCCCCTTCGCGGTCTCTCCCGTCCTCCAGCCGTTCCCGAACCACCATCTCACCGATCGCGATACCCTTCGTCATACACGCTCTGCCTAATTTGAACTCCATATTCGCTGTACCTCACTCCTCAATTGTCTTCTTTCGAGACATAAAGCAAGATCCATGCCAAATAGACTGCGAATCTACGCCTATTGTAATCGGTCCGGAAGCTGACGGGAACTGTCCGCACAACCATCGGCAAGTATATCCGCGAATATGGTTATCCCTTTCGCACAGTTTGGCATTGCAATCAGAACACACATTCGCTAAACTGATCATAGACCGTTTGAAATTTGCCCTGCGCTGGTATTCATGTAACCTTAGATAACGGAATGGAGTGTGGAGTGTGGAGTGAGCGGCTATGCAAAACCAACTGTTGCCGGTTTGTTTGTGGGCTGCGGCGGACTCGACCTTGGATTTCAGGCAACAGGTTACGAGATTGGATGGGCCAATGAATGGTCAGCAGACGCTGCCAAATCCTACGAACAACTGATTGGGCACGATGTTGTAGTTGGCGATATTTGGGATCATATTGAGCAAATACCGCACGTTGAAGTTATTGTGGGCGGACCGCCTTGTCAGGCGTTTTCCTTAGTTGGAAAGCGGCTGGAAGATGATCCTCGCGCCAAACTGGTATTCGCTTTTAAGCAAGCCATTGAACGTGTGATGCCGCAAGCGTTCGTCATGGAGAATGTTCCGGGACTGATGGCGTCAAAAATTGACGGCAAACGACTTCCCATTCACCTCGCCGAACAATTTACACAATTAGGATATGAAGTCATGATTCTAAAACTGGTTGCGACGGATTTCTTCGTGCCACAGAAACGACAGCGGGTCCTGATGGTGGGACATCGTCTTCCCCGGAAGGTGTTCAGTCTGATTGACTCGGTTAAGTTCGCCCAGTTATTGGGTGACTCACGGTTACAGAAACCGATTTCTGTAGCCCAGGCCCTTGATGACTTACCTGCTCCGTTGGTCAAAGGGAGTAAAGCATCCACCGCCTATTTGACGGCGCCGCATTCGGCCTACTCACGGCTCATGCGCAGATCAGGTCAACCTGCCGTTACGCTTCAATCGATGCCGACTATGTCCGTGCTTGACCGTGAATTTGTCAGGCACATTCCACCCGGCGGCAACTATACGAATATACCGGACTCGGTTGCCACCAAACGCATCTTATCGTTCAAGGCCACAGGCGGCAGAACAACCACCTATGGCCGACTCCATCCGGACAGGCCGGCATACACCATTAACACGTATTTCAATCGTCCCAATGTAGGCGCAAATTACCACCATCAAGAAGATCGTCTCATCACCGTCCGGGAGGCATTGCGGTTGCAGTCGTTCCCTGATCATTTCAGCCCCTGTTACAGCAACCAGCGAAGTTTGCACATGCAGGTTGGAAACGCTGTGCCGCCCCTGATGGCGCAGGCTGTTGCCGAGTCTTTAAGAGGGTTGTTTGTATGACACAATCCCAACTCATTCTCAACTCAACCCTGGGCCAGGTATGGACACCAGAGAACATTGCGCTGGAGATGGCGCGAAGAGCCTTATCATTTAAACCTGACGCCAGAAAAGTCCTTGACCCATCATGTGGCCCCGCTACATTCTCACGGTCCCTGAAGAAAGCCGGAGCGAGTGGTTTAGAACTGATTTGTTATGATGTTGATGAGCGGATGTCACAGCTTACCACTGAGGTAAATCATGCCCTTGGCCTTTCGGGTGAGGTCAGAACGAGAGATTATTTGTCAGACCAATCTCTCACCGGGGTGTTTGACCTTGTGATCATGAATCCGCCCTATATTCGGCAAGAGGCAATCCCTCAGAATGAAAAAGATACATACCACCAGTATTTAACCAAAATGCTGGAAAGCGATCTGGATAAAAGGGCAAACCTGTTTGTCCTTTTCCTGCTAAAAGGGTTGGTTGATCTGGCGCCTGGCGGCGTTTTGTGCGCGATAGTCTACGCTGCGATCACGCAGTCAGGTTACGGAAAGAGAACATTGGAGTTGATGGGCCGCCACGCAGAATTGTTATCTTCGAGACCCGTACAGGCTCCCTTTCAGGAAGTTTTGGTTGATGCACAAATACTCCTTTACCGTAAAAGAGAACACGCACTTCCAAGGGAATGCCAGAAACCAGATCGCGCCGATGATGGATTTGTTGCACTGGACCAATTGCTTACTGTCCGCCGGGGAACGGGCCTGCCTCTCCGAAAGATTTTTCTTGCTGCGCTGACTGACCTGTACTACGATCGATCGGAACCTTTTTTCGTCAAACAGGCAAAGCTCTCCGGTCTTGTGATTGCCCCAGACGAGCGCGCATACCTGGCTGATACGCCTCACGACCCAGAGCTGAAACATTGGCTAAGAGAGCGGGCGGGCGCGCATAATCTGGAACCAACAAAAGTCTCCATAAAGGGAGTAAAGGGACCGATTGCATTTAATTACTACATACGAAATGCTCCGCGCCATCTTTGGAATCAGGGGAATGTCGCCATCGCGGACAACTTTTATGTATCAGCGCCTGTTGGTGGATTCCCGGCAGAAGCAGCTTGGCTGCTTCTCAACAGCAACTCTTATCTCGACTGCCTTGTGGCTTCATCTCGAAACCAGGGGAACGGTCTGTTGAAGTTGCAACTGTACGAATATAAGCAGGTAAGAGTGCCTGATTGGAGACGACTCTCCAGCAGAGAGATCAAATCTCTTTCTGCCGCAGCAATGGAACTGATAGATAATGGAGCCGTCTACGACACCGTAAGACAAGAAGCAAACAGATCGGCGGAGGTCCTGTTCAATGCCTGAACCACGACTGCCATCCTATTCATCCCCAAACAAATCCGATCGCTTAAAAGGAATGATCAATGGATCAATCGCCTGTGAAAATTGGTTTCCTCATATTGCGAATCTCCAGCAGCAAGTAAATCAGAACGCCTGTCAATCCCCCAACAACCGGGAGAGGCAAGGTGTTGTAGAAAAAACCAGGCAGGAACGTGTTCCCCCAGAAGCTCACTACAAAGCCGATGAGAAAAGACACAATCGCGGTCCAGGAAATCCAGTCCCGCGCAGTGCGGGGAGAGGAGAAGAACTCACCGGAAGGAGTGGCCTTCTTTTGTACCCACAGCCAGTCCACAATCAAAATAAACGTGAACGGAATCACCACATCGCCAACCATATCGAGGAATCCCGAAACCTGATTCAAAATTCCGCCAACGGCAAGCAGGATGGAGAGCACACCAAGAATCACCGTAGCCAATGGTTGCTCCCAGCGAAAGGGCTTGTGCACCGTGTTCATCGCAACCAACAGATCGACAGTTGAGGGATACAAATTCATGGCATTGGTGTGAATGATGGCAAGCGCTACGCCGACGGCCGCCACCAAGCCCCATATCGGAATGTGCGGTCCGAGGAGAGCGACATTCCAGTTCCCCGTGATTCGCTGGGAGTAGATGCCCACAACTCCCATCAGAAGCACGGGCAACATCACCCCTGCGGAAGGCGCAAGAAAGTAGCTGAAGGACGATCCGGTCCTGTCTTTCGGCACGCAGAACCTGGACACGGTGGACAGCTTATAGGTCCAGGCAAG
>JAKADD010000255.1 GCA_021820825.1 Bacillota bacterium | reverse complement strand
AAAGGCGGGTACGCGTTCGTCATTTTGACCGACGACCATCTGATCGCCATGCGCGACCCGCACGGATTGCGGCCCATGGTGCTCGGCAAACTGGCCGGCTCCTATGTGGTCGCCTCTGAAACGTGCGCGTTTGACACGATTGGCGCGGAGTTTATTCGAGACGTGGAGCCGGGCGAGATGCTCATCATCGACAATGAGGGACTGCGCGAAGAACGGTTTGCCGCCGCTTCGCGCAGAGCGCTGTGCACGTTTGAGTATATCTATTTTGCGCGCCCCGACAGTGACATTGACGGGTATAACGTGCACATGGTGCGCAAACAGCTGGGCCGGCTGCTCGCACGGGAAACACCGGCCGCCGCCGATGTGGTGATTGGCGTTCCGGATTCGAGCATCTCCGCCGCGATCGGCTACGCGGAAGAGGCGGGGCTCCCCTATGAGATCGGTCTGATCAAAAATAAATACAGCGGGCGGACGTTCATCCAGCCATCGCAGGAACTGCGCAGTCTTGGCGTCAGGTTGAAATTGAACGCCATTCGCAAGATCGTGGCGGGCAAGCGGGTGGTAATGGTCGACGACTCTCTGGTGCGCGGCACGACGAGCGCGCGGCTGGTCGGCTTGTTGCGCGATGCGGGCGCGACGGAAGTGCATGTGCGGATCTCGTCGCCGCCGGTGACGCATTCGTGTTTTTACGGCATCGACACATCGGCGCGCGAGGAACTGATCGCGGCGCACAAGTCCGTCGAGGAGATTCGCGAATACATTGGCGCCGACAGCCTCGCTTTCCTGAATGAACGGGTCATGTTGTCCGCGTTTGAAGAGGAGCGGGGAGAATCGTCTTTTTGCAACGCCTGTTTCACGGGTCGTTATCCTACGGAAATCTACGCGAACCACAAACACTCGCTGGAAAGGTAGGAATTTCATGACGGAGATACGGGATGGTTACCGGGCGGCCGGAGTGAATATCGCTGCCGGCAATGAGACGGTGGACAGAATCAGGCCGCATGTAGAGCGCACCCGGCGCAAAGAAGTGGTGGGCGGTTTCGGCGGTTTTGGCGGGGGTTTTGCGCTTGATGTGAGCCGTTACCGGGAGCCGGTCCTGGTTTCCGGAACGGACGGCGTCGGCACGAAACTGAAAGTGGCGTTTGCGCTCGGGAAACACGATACGGTGGGCATTGACGCAGTCGCGATGTGCGTCAACGACATCCTGGCGATGGGCGCTGAACCGCTGTATTTTCTCGATTATTTTGCAACGGGAACGCTTGTGCCCGCCGTGGCGGAGCAGGTGGTCAAGGGGATCGCGGACGGCTGTGAGCAGGCGGGTGCGGCGCTGATCGGCGGTGAGACCGCAGAGATGCCGTCCATGTACGCCGCTGGCGAGTATGACATCGCAGGTTTTGCGGTGGGCGTGGTGGAGCGCAGCCGGATGGTCGACGGAACGCGGGTGCGGGCTGGCGACGTGCTTGTTGGGCTCCCGTCGAGCGGCGCGCACAGCAACGGGTTCTCGCTGATTCGCAGACTCGTGGCGGACGCAGGGATCGGCTACGGGGACCGGGTTGCGGAACTGGACAGAACGGTCGGCGAGGCGCTGCTTGCTCCGACGCGGATTTACGTCCGCACCGTGCGCGCGCTGCTCGAACGGTTCGACATTCATGGCATGGCGCACATCACCGGAGGCGGACTGCTGGACAATATCCCCCGCGTGATTCCGGATGGCCTTGGCTGTACGATTGATACTGCCAGCTGGCCGCTGCCCCCGGTGCTGTCCTGGTTGCGAAAACTGGCTGACAGCGATCAGCAGACGCTCTATCGGACCTTCAACATGGGCGTCGGGTTTGTGCTGATCGTGGCGGCTGCGGTTGCGAACGACGTGCTGGCGGCGCTCGCGAGTATGGGCGAGCCAGCGTATGTCATTGGCGCGGTGCAGACGGGACATGACGGCGTCACGCTTACTGGGAGCGCTCCTGCATGAGCGCGGGAGCCTTGCGGCGGAACGCTGACGGCGTTGTGAGAATCGCAGTATTCGCATCCGGAACGGGCAGCAATTTCAGGCGACTGCGCGAATGCGGCGAGATTGGCCTGCTTGGTTCTGGACGCGTGGCGCTGCTGGTGAGCGACAGGCCATCGTGCGCGGCCGTGGCGTACGCCCAAGCGACCGGAGTGCCCACCGTCGCAGTTACGCACAAGGAAGCAGGGGGCAGGGACGCCTGGGAACGGCTTATGCTGGCTGCGCTCCAGGAGCAGCGCGTGTCGCTCGTGGTGCTGGCGGGGTATATGCGCATCCTTGGCGCGCCGCTGATCGAGGCGTACGCCGGTCGGATGATCAATCTGCATCCTTCGCTGCTGCCCCAATTCAGGGGGCTGAACGCGATCGCCCAGGCGCTGGACGCCGGGGTGTCAGAAACGGGGGTCACCGTTCATTATGTGGATGCGGGACTGGACACTGGGCCCGTGATCGCGCAGGAGCGGGTGCCCGTATACCAGACGGATACGCACGACGAACTGGCCGGACGCATTCAGCGTGCAGAACATGATCTGTTGCCGCGTGTTGTCCGCGAGTTGTGCGCAAGGGAAAGGATGGAGAAACCGTTATGACAAGAGCGCTGATGAGCGTGTCGGACAAATCCGGTATTGTCGATCTGGCGAAAACCCTGGTCGCGGCGGGTGTGGAGATCGTATCGACAGGGGGCACCTACAGAACGCTGCGCGACGCAGGCATTGCGGTGCAGGAGGTGGCGAATGTCACCGAATTTCCGGAGATGATGGATGGACGGGTCAAAACTCTGCATCCGAAAATTCACGGCGGCTTGCTGGCGCTGCGCGACAATGCGGAGCATATGCGGGTGGCGCAGGAACACGGGATTGGCATGATCGACTATGTCGTCGTGAACCTGTACCCATTTGCACAGACGATCGCGAAGCCTGATGTAACCGTCGAAGAAGCGATTGAAAATATCGACATTGGCGGTCCCGCCATGCTGCGGTCGGCCGCCAAAAACTATCGCCATGTGGTCGTTCTGACCGATCCAGACGACTACGGGTGGATTGCGCAGCGTGTGCAGACAGGGAGTCCGGTCACGGAAGAGGAACGCTTTCGGCTGGCCGCCAAAGTGTTTCGCCACAGCGCCGCCTATGATGCGCGCATCGCCGACTATCTCACACGGTTGACAGGCGAACAGTTTGCCGATTCGCTGACACTCACGTTTTCCAGGGTTCAGACGTTGCGCTACGGCGAAAATCCACATCAGCAGGCGGCCTTCTATCGCTCTTCACAGGTGACGCCGCAACCGTCGCTGGTGGGCGCGCGGCAACTGCAGGGCAAAGAATTGTCATACAACAACATTCAGGACGCCGATGCCGCGCTGGCCTTGCTGCTGGAGTTCACGGAGCCGGCGTCCGTTGCGGTCAAGCACATGAACCCCTGCGGCGCCGGCGTCGCAAAGACGGTGAACGAGGCGTTTGCGCGCGCGTATGCGGCCGATCCGGTCTCGATATTTGGCGGCATTGTCGCCTGCAATCGGGAAGTTGACGAGGAACTGGCCGGACGCCTCACCGAGCTCTTTCTGGAAATCGTGATGGCGCCGTCTTTCAGCGACGGTGCGCTGGCGACGCTCGCCAAAAAGAAGAATGTCCGTGTGCTCGCATTGGGAGAATTCGCAGCGTCCGGAAACAGCGGCGCGCTGGCGATTAAAACCGTGAACGGCGGCCTCCTGGCGCAGGATCAGGATCGGCGTATTGTCGCAGAAGATGAGTTGCAAGTGGTGACACAGCGTGCACCCTCCAAGGGGGAACTGGCGGACCTGCTGTTCGCCTGGAAGGTGGTCAAGCATGTGAAGAGCAACGCGATCGTGCTTGCCAAAGATGGGCAAACCGTGGGAGTCGGCGCCGGGCAGATGAATCGGGTCGGCGCCGCGCGCATCGCCGCAGAACAGGCCGGGGAACGGGCGGTTGGGTGCGTGCTCGCGTCGGACGCCTATTTCCCGCTGCCCGATACGGTGGAGGTAGCGGCGCTGGCTGGCGTAAGGGCGATCATTCAGCCGGGTGGGTCGATCAAGGATAAGCTGTCGATCGCGGCCGCCGATGAGCACGGCATCGCCATGGTGTTTACCGGCGTACGCCACTTCCGCCACTGAGGCGCAGAAAATGGGCGCAAGGGAGGACGGGCAAATGAAGATGAAGATACTTGTCATCGGCTCAGGAGGCCGGGAGCACGCGATCGTGCGTAAACTGCGCCGCGACGAAGCGCGGTCCGGGCATGGCCGACAACTTGCCATTTTTGCGGCGCCGGGCAATGCCGGTATCTTCGGGATGGCCGAGTGCGTGCCGATTGCGGCGGAGGATATCGACGCGTTGTTGCAGTTTGCCAGGACGGAACGGATGGACCTGACGATC